>CAZKOR010000357.1:0-3041 GCA_964554405.1 uncultured Bacteroides sp.
GATGACAAGTATATTTTAAAATGATATACTAAGGAGAAAAGGCAAAAAAGTTTACACGGAGGTCAGTCATGGCATCGAATCAGGGGAGAGGAACGAGAAAGAGCAGTTCCGGCACTTCCACAAGAAAAAAAACAACAACAAGCAGAGCAGGCAGTGCAAAAAGAAGAAGCAGCGAACCGATGCCGTCAGCAATTCGTAATGAGATATTGTTGATTGTATTTCTGGCGCTTGCAGTTATTTTATTTTTATGTAACTTTGGCATTGTTGGAACTGTCGGTAATGCCGTAAGTACTTTTATGTTTGGTATTTTTGGGCTGATGGCTTATATTGCGCCCGTTATCATTTTCCTTTCCATTGCATTTGGTATGTCCAATATAGGAAATAATATTGCGACGAGAAAGTTAGTGGCAGGTATTGTCCTGTTTTTGATACTCAGCATGGTTTTTGAACTGATAAGCGCAGATTACGCTCAGATGGATACGTATCAGCTTGCGGCTATTTATAAAAGATGCAGCGAAAACAGAAACGGCGGCGGTATTTTAGCAGGCTCTCTTGCCTATGCGTTTCATAAACTGCTTGGTATGGTGGGTACGGTTCTGGCAATGATTGTCATTGCGATTATCTGTGCCGTCATTGTAACCGATAAATCCTTTTTAAACGGCGTTGCCAATCAGGGAAGAAAAGTATATGAGCGTTCCGTGGAGGATGCTGCATACAGGCGGGAGCGTGCAAGAGAAAGGCAGGAAGCGTTAGAGGAACGACGGGCCAGAGAAGCAGAACGGAGAAAACAGCAGGAAGAAGAGCAGGAGAATGAGAAAATTCTCAGAATGGATAAAAAAGTTTCCGGAGTCATGATTGATACGGCGCTTGGCAATTCCAAAGGCGGAATATCCGGAGAGGATAGGGAAGATAGGGAAAAACGCCGGGATGACATGCATGAAATTATGATAAATGACGAGACGGACGAGGAAGAGATTCCTGTTATAAAAAGTCCGGATACATATCATTTTATTGAAAACGAATCGGATGAACTGGATGAAATTAAACTGCCCATAGAAGAAGAGGAACCGGATGCAGAGTCACCGGAAGAGTTGTATCAGGAACCGCCTGTGAGAGTGCATAGGGAGCGTCCGGTCGCCGCATTTTCCCAGACAGAGACAAAAAATGCCGATACGGATAAAGAGACAGTTCCGAATATGGTGGAAAGACCGGCGGCAGGCGCGCCGAAAGAATATCATTTCCCGCCTTACAGCAGACTTGCAAAAGGGAAAGGAAAAAGCGGCGGAGGTTCCGATAAGGAATTAAAAGAGACTGCACAGCGCCTGCAGCAGACGTTAAATACATTCGGCGTCAAAGTAACGATTTCGGATATCAGCCAGGGGCCTTCCGTTACAAGATATGAATTGCAGCCGGAACAGGGTGTGAAAGTAAGTAAAATAGTTGGACTTGCCGATGATATTAAACTGAATCTTGCCGCTACCGATATCCGTATCGAAGCGCCGATTCCCGGAAAAGCCGCTGTCGGCATTGAAGTGCCGAATAAAGAAAATGCAGCAGTTGCTTTGCGGGATTTACTGGAGTCTAAAGAGTTTAGGGAATTTCCGTCCAATCTTGCATTTGCGGTCGGCAAGGATATCGGCGGAAAAATTGTTGTGACGGATATTGCCAAGATGCCGCATATGTTGATTGCGGGAGCAACCGGTTCCGGTAAATCAGTCTGTATTAATACGATTATCATGGGTATTCTTTATAAAGCGCATCCGGATGATGTGAAAATGATCATGATAGACCCGAAAGTTGTGGAACTTAGTGTTTATAACGGTATTCCGCATTTGTTGATTCCGGTTGTTACAGACCCGAAGAAAGCCGCTGCCGCACTGCACTGGGGTGTAGCGGAGATGACGGAACGGTATAAAAAATTTGCGGACTATAATGTCCGTGATTTGAAAGGCTATAATAAAAAAGCAGAGGAGATGAAAGCGCGGGGAGATGCGGACGCACCGGAAAAATTACCGCAGATTCTGATTATTGTGGATGAGCTTGCGGATTTGATGATGGTATCGCCCGGGGAGGTGGAGGAATCCATCTGCCGTCTGGCACAGCTTGCAAGAGCCTGCGGAATTCATCTTGTGATTGCAACGCAAAGGCCGTCAGTCGATGTCATTACCGGTTTAATTAAGGCAAATATGCCGAGCCGTATTGCGTTTGCGGTATCAAGCGGTGTGGATTCGAGAACGATTTTAGATATGGTCGGCGCTGAAAAACTGCTTGGAAAAGGAGATATGCTCTTTTATCCGCAGGGTTATCCCAAGCCGGCAAGAGTCCAGGGTGCTTTTGTTTCGGATAAAGAGGTGTCGGATGTTGTAGATTTCTTAAAAAATCAGGCAATCGGTAATGTCTACAGCGAGGATATAGAAGAAAAAATTAAAAATATCGGAACTTCGGCAGGCGGGACAAACGGTGCAGGCGGAGCCGATTCTTCTTCGGAGTACGACCAGTATTTTGCGGAGGCAGGCAGATTTATCATTGAAAAGGACAAGGCTTCCATTGGTATGCTGCAAAGAGTGTTTAAAATAGGCTTTAACAGGGCAGCACGAATTATGGATCAGTTATGCGAGGCAGGAGTTGTCGGGGAAGAAGAGGGAACAAAGCCGCGTAAGGTATTAATGACGGAAACCGAGTTTGAGCAGCTTGTCGAGGAGATTATTTAATTAAGAGGAGGGTTTATCGTTGAAGACAGATATTGAAATCGCGCAGGAGACCGTTTTAGAGCCTGTTGTCGAAATAGCAAAACAGCTTGGAATGAAAGAAGACGATTTAGAATTATATGGAAAATATAAGGCTAAAATTTCGGAAGAATATCTTAGCAGTCTTCAGGATAAGCCGGATGGAAAGTTAATTCTTGTAACAGCCATCAATCCGACTCCGGCAGGAGAGGGAAAGACAACGACCGGTATCGGTCTGGCGCAGGCATTCGGCAAATTACTTACCGAAATTGCAACTTATTGTGCAAAAAATAACTATGTTTTAAAACATAAATT
>CAZKOR010000358.1:0-3041 GCA_964554405.1 uncultured Bacteroides sp.
GACAACCGCATTTTTCAAATATTATAATAGGTTGAACATCAATAATGCAAAAGCGTTGAAGAAGACAGTATTTAATTTCTGAAAATCACAGCGAGCCGGTGACGGTGCAAGACCGGTACGAGTAGGGGATTAGAGAAAATCACTTCCGAGCTTCGGACTGAACTTCGAAAGAATAGTAGGGACCGACGGCATTCCACCGTTATAGGAAACCGTATCAATACATGGGCGGACGGCAATATTCGCAGAGAATAGGCAGACAGCCGATTGGTACGTTGTAACAGGTGGTAAAACAAGCGTAGGAAACCTTGTCCTTTTACAGGATAGGGTTTTTATTTTTTTAAGGAAAGAAAGGAGAATATCATGTATCAGAAAGTCGATACCAGCTTAAATTTTGTAGACAGGGAAAAAGAAGTCTGTCAGTTCTGGAAAGAGAATGATATTTTTAAGAAAAGTATGGACAGTCGAAAAGAGGGTGAAACATACACGTTCTATGACGGTCCTCCGACGGCAAACGGAAAGCCGCATATTGGACATGTACTGACCCGTGTTATTAAGGATATGATTCCTAGATACCGTACCATGAAAGGCTATATGGTTCCGCGTAAAGCAGGATGGGATACCCATGGACTTCCGGTAGAGCTTGAAGTAGAGAAGCTGCTTGGTCTGGACGGAAAAGAGCAGATTGAAGAATACGGTCTGGATCCTTTTATCAGTAAATGTAAGGAATCTGTCTGGAAATATAAAGGCATGTGGGAAGACTTTTCCGGCACGGTTGGATTCTGGGCGGATATGGATGATCCGTATGTTACTTATCATGATGATTTTATCGAATCTGAGTGGTGGGCATTAAAGCAGATTTGGGATAAAGGATTATTATATAAAGGATTCAAGATTGTACCGTATTGTCCGCGCTGCGGAACCCCGCTTTCTTCTCATGAGGTGGCGCAGGGATACAAAGCAGTCAAGGAACGTTCTGCGGTAGTTCGTTTTAAAGTAGTAGGCGAAGATGCGTATTTCCTGGCATGGACCACGACGCCGTGGACGCTGCCGTCTAATGTGGCGCTTTGTGTCAATCCTGATGAAGCTTATGTAAAAGTAAAGGCAGCAGACGGCTATACGTATTATATGGCGGAAGCGCTTTTAGACAGTGTACTTGGCAAACTGAAAGCGGAAGGCGATCCCGATAACGCAGACAGTGCGCCGTATACGGTATTGGAAACTTATAAAGGAACCGATTTGGAATATAAGGAATACGAACCTTTATTTGCCTGCGCAGGAGAAGCAGCGGCAAAGCAGCATAAAAAAGGTCATTTTGTTACCTGTGATAATTACGTTACGATGACAGACGGTACTGGTATCGTTCATATTGCGCCTGCATTCGGTGAAGATGATGCGCAGGTAGGACGTAAGTATGACCTTCCGTTTGTGCAGTTTGTAAACGGTAAGGGTGAAATGACCGAAGAGACGGCTTATGCGGGTATGTTTGTAAAGAAAGCCGACCCGGAAATTTTAAAAGATTTGGACAAAGAGGGAAAATTATTTGATGCGCCTAAGTTTGAGCATGATTATCCGTTCTGCTGGCGATGCGATACGCCGCTTATTTACTATGCGCGCGAGTCATGGTTTATCAAAATGACGGCAGTGCGGGATGATTTGGTACGCAATAACAGGACCGTCAACTGGATTCCCGAATCCATCGGTGAAGGACGCTTCGGTAACTGGCTGGAAAACATTCAGGACTGGGGTATTTCCAGAAACCGTTACTGGGGTACGCCGCTTAACGTATGGGAATGCGGGGAATGCGGACATATGGAATCTATCGGTTCACGAGAAGAACTTGCTAAGATGAGCGGCAACCCGGATGCACAGTCGGTAGAACTTCACAGACCATATATTGATGAGATTATGATTCCGTGTCCGAAGTGCGGTAAGACAATGAAACGTGTACCGGAAGTAATCGACTGCTGGTTTGACTCCGGCGCCATGCCGTTTGCGCAGCATCATTATCCGTTTGAAAATAAAGACCTGTTTGAGCAGCAGTTCCCGGCGCAGTTTATTTCCGAAGCGGTAGACCAGACACGTGGATGGTTCTATTCCCTGATGGCGGAATCTACTCTTTTATTTAATAAAGCGCCGTTTGAAAATGTTATCGTACTTGGTCATGTACAGGATGAAAACGGTCAGAAAATGTCCAAATCCAAGGGCAATGCCGTTGACCCGTTTGAAGCTTTGGAGACATACGGAGCAGATGCGATTCGCTGGTATTTCTATATCAATTCGGCGCCGTGGCTGCCGAATAGATTCCACGGCAAGGCGGTACAGGAGGGACAGCGTAAATTCTTAGGAACTTTATGGAACACATACGCATTCTTTGTACTGTATGCGAACATTGATAATTTCGATGCAACAAAGTATACACTGGATTACGATAAACTTCCGGTTATGGATAAATGGCTCTTATCCAAATTAAATACCGCTATTAAGGAAGTAGATAATAACTTAAATGAATACAAGATTCCGGAGGCGGCAAGAGTCCTTGACAACTTTGTCGATGAAATGAGCAACTGGTATGTCAGAAGAAGCCGTGAGCGTTTCTGGGCAAAAGGAATGGAGCAGGATAAGATAAATGCTTATATGACGCTCTATACAGCGCTTGTGACAATCTCTAAATGTGCGGCGCCTATGATTCCTTTTATGACAGAGGAAATTTATCTGAATCTGGTAAAGAGTATCGATGCGAATGCACCGGAGAGTATTCACTTGTGTGACTTCCCTGTTTCGGATGAAAAGATGATTGATACGAAACTGGAAGAGAATATGGAGGAAGTTTTAAAAATCGTTGTAATGGGACGTGCGGCTCGTAACGCAGCCAACATCAAGAACCGCCAGCCAATCGGAACGATGTTTGTGAAAGCTGAAAATGCGCTTGGTGAGTTCTATCAGGAAATCATCAAAGATGAGCTGAATGTAAAAGAGATTAAGTTTACGGATGATGTCAGAGAGTTTACAAGCTACAGCTTTAAACCGCAGCTTCGTACCGT
>CAZKOR010000359.1:0-3040 GCA_964554405.1 uncultured Bacteroides sp.
CAATTGCGTCCAGAATGCGGTATAAAAGCCTTGTAATGTCAGGTCTGTCAATTATAGTAGTAATCGCAGTTTTTGTTGGTTCTTCCCGGCTTTCTCAGGATGCAGGGAAAATCAGTCCGGAAATGCTGAAAGAATTGTCCGATGTTGTTTTTGCTCTTTTAGAAAAAGTGTATCCTCCTGTCGTATGGCTCGGAAATGCGATGGTGCAGATGGATTTTGGGAACCTTATCCTGTGCCTGCTTTTGTCAGCAGGAGTGCTGGCAGCAGTCGTAATCCTTATTTCAAGCTGTTTTCATAAAATATGTCGGGAATTATACGGTACACTGGCAAAGCACAACTATCATATGAGGGACCTGAAGAGGGATTCTGTGTTGAAAGCCTTGGTAAAAAGGGAGTTCAAACGGTACTTTTCTTCCGGTACGTATGTGACCAACACTATTATAGGTCCGGTTATGGGAGTGGTTTTTTCAGGAGCGGTCCTTTTGATGGGAATAGACAGGGTGACGGAGCTGATTTCATTTCCGGTCGATATTGCCGGGTATATCCCCTTTGTCGTTGCAGGGATTTTCAGCATGATGAATACCACATGTGTGTCTGTTTCCATGGAAGGGAAACATTGGTGGATCGTGAACAGTCTGCCGCTTGACGCCAAATCTGTTCTGGATGCAAAGCTTTTGATGAATCTGATATTGATCCTTCCTTTTTATCTTGTATCAGAGATTATGCTTGCCATAGCGCTTAAGCCCGATCCGGCGTCACAAGTCTGGCTTCTTTTGATTCCGGCGGTCATTATTCTGTTTTCCTGCGTGTTCGGCCTTACTATTAATTTACATATCCCGGTTTTTACGTGGGAAAGCGAGGTGAGCGTTGTCAAACAGAGCGCATCTTCTTTTCTGGGCGGCTTGGGCGGTGTACTTCTTACTATTTTATTTGTGATAGTTAATGTGATGGTTCCCGGCGGGAGTTCCCATTTGTTAAAGTCTGCCTGTTGTATTGCCGCATTGCTTACAGCAGTATTTTTGTATCGAAAAAATAACCGGGTGGAATTAAAAAAGATTGGAGAATAGGAAGAAGCTATCCGCTTCTTCTATTTATTTTGCAGGATTTTGTAGTTTTTGGCTCTGAAACCGTAGTAAATAAGTGAAGCTGGAAAGGAGGTATTGTGTTGATAGAAGATGAAAAAATCATTGAACTATTTTTTGAACGTTCAGAACAGGCTATACGCGAATTGGATAGTAAATATGGAAAGGTTTGTCACGCACTCTCATACAACATCGTAAACAACAGACAGGATGCAGAGGAATGTGTGAATGATGCTTATATGGGAGCATGGAACGCAATTCCCCCTGCGAAACCTAATCCCTTGCAGGCTTATATTTGTAAAATCGTTCGCAATCTTTCCTTGAAACGCTATTACCAAAAGAAAGCAGTAAAGCGAAGCAGCGCTTTTGAAATTTCTATGCAGGAGCTTGAAGAATATTTGGCTGCTCCAAATACAGTGGAATCGGAAATGGAAGCGAGAGAGTTAGTTCGCATCATTGAGAACTTTTTGGACACTTTAAGCGAAGAAAATTGTGTAATCTTTCTGCGGCGCTACTGGTTTTTCGATACATACACAGAGATTGCAAAGCGTGTAGGTCTTTCTGAAAAGAATGTGTCCGTCCGGCTTACCCGTATCCGTAAACAAATGAAAGGTTATTTGATTGAAAGAGGGGTATTTGTATGAATACAAAAATGTTTTTTGAAGCTATGGGTGAAATTGACAGCAAATATGTTGATAGAGCTATGAACTATCAACCTATAAAAAGGGTAAAGAAAAATAATATGAAAATATTAACGATCAGAATAATGGCAGTTTGTGCAACTTTTGTTTTTGTGTTTTTTGCTGCAATAAACATTTGGATGCCGGTACAGGCCCGGACAATTCCTTTTTTGGGAAACGCATTTGCGTTTGTTCAGGATAAACTGGATTTTGCAGGGTTATATTCAAATTATGCATTTGAAATAGGGGATACCGCTGTGGATAATGGAATTACAGTAACGCTGACGGAAATTTACTGCGATGGAACAAGTTTATATGTAGGATTTGTGGTTGAAAGTGAAAAATCTTTTGCTGAAATCTCTCCTGATGATTATGAGGCGGGACAATTATACTATGAAGGTACTGCTTATATTTCAGGGGAAGATGGCCGGATGAAATTGAGCGAGTATGGAGTTGCAGGCTTAGAGGGACAATTTTACGATGAATATACTTTTGTGGGTATTGAAACATTTTCGCTGGATGATTCGAATTTCCCAAGTGAGTTTGCATTTGAAATGAAGATAAATTCAATTGGAATAAAGTCTGATGGAAGGAATGTTAAAACAACTAATGGTAAATGGAAATTTTCAGCATCTGCAAAATCAAATACAGATGACGTAGTAATATATGAGATAAATGAGGAAGTAAATGGCCATACGATTGATAAGATTGTCGTTACGCCTGTTATGATTACTGTTTATACGTCTTATCCGGATTTGTATTCCGGAACTACGAGGTATATGGTGAAAGTGTTTAGTGATCTTTCACCTGATGAAGATATTACAAAGCAGGGCAGATATGATGCAACGGCTGGAATTGATCAAATTCCGCGGAATCGTGTAGATAATGTTCTGTATATATATGTAGTTGATTGTGATCAGTTGTGTAAAACAGGAGAAGAAAGGGGAGCAAGGGAAGAAATAGAAGAACATGCAATAGTATGGGCAGAAGTAGTTATTGATTAGATTATAAAGATAGTTGGTGATGTAAAAAAATACTGAACAAAGCTGAAACTGTCTCAGGAGGAACTTATAAGTGCTGTTATTGCAGTAGCAGTTTGCTTTTTAATTAATTTGCTGATACACAAATGATAAAACAGATGAGTTTTTACAAAAGATATGAGACAGAGTAGGGCGTGTCGGCTGCCATGCCCTATATTTTAGTGGTAAACGAGAATTAAGAATGGTATAATCAGAGGGATAAATTGAAATTTGTATTGAACATTATAATGAAATTTTA
>CAZKOR010000360.1:0-3021 GCA_964554405.1 uncultured Bacteroides sp.
GATAACAGCCGAAAGTATATCAGCAATCGGCTGAGCATAAAGTATTCCGTTTATGCCACAGAATTTCGGAAGCAACAAAATAAGAGGAACAAAACATATTCCCTGTCTGCATGCGCCAAGAACAAAACCCTTCGCCCCTTTTCCAAGAGCCAGAAACAGCGAAGAATAGACAGTATAAAACCCAAACAAAAAGAATGAAAGTCCATTCGCAAAAAGAGATTTTTGACCTGCTAAAATCATTTCGCTATTTCCATTTGCAAACTGTGATATGATTTGTTTGGAAAACAAAGCCATCAACGAACCCACAGCTACACAGAAAACAGATGACCACAAAACCGAAGTTTTAATCGCTTCCTTCAGACGGTCAAATTTTTTTGCACCATAGCTAAATCCGGCAATCGGTTGAAAACCTTTTAGAAAACCAAACACAACCAGAGTACCCATAGATGTTACCCTTGTAACTGCACCCATTCCGGCAATCACTGCATCACCATACCCATTCGCAGCCCGGTTAATTAAGGCAATAGAAAGACTGGTAAGAAGTTGGAAAGTCAGCGTAGGAATCCCGATTTTTAAAATTTCTATGTAAATTTGTTTCGAGGGCTTAAACTCCTGTATGCTAAAGGTAAAAACACTCTTTTTACGCAGTACATAAGTTAAATAAACAAGGGTGGATACAAATTGAGAAATAGCGGTAGCAATGGCAGCGCCTGCAACACCCATATTAAGTACATAGATAAATACCGGATCTAAACCAATATTCAATACAGCCCCCAACAATAAGGCGCACATAGTTATTTTGGCTGCCCCTTCACTTGCCACAATGTTATTCATTGTCACATTGCACACATTAAAAATGCAGGAAACGACATAAATTCTCCCATAGATTAAGGCATAAGGCATAATAGTGTCTGTTGCACCAAGAAATATTAAAATCTGTTTAAGAAAAATTGCAGCAAAGATAATAAAAACCCCGCCGATTATAACGCTGCTATACAATGCTGTACTGGCTGTCTTGTTCGCGGCATCTCTGTCACCCTGCCCTAACAATCTTGACAGATAGGAAGCTGCACCGTTACCGAACATCAATCCTAACCCTACTACTACCTGTCCTAATGGAAACACAATAGAAATTGCCCCCATAGAACTTTCGCCTAACCCACCTACAAAATACGCGTCTACCAGATTATAAAAGGCATTGATCAACATACCGATCATAATCGGGACGCCAAGAGTCATCAGTGCTTTCGGAATTGGCGCACTCCCCAATAGTTCCATTTTGTTACTATGTCCGTTCATATCAATTACTCCTCCTTCTTCGATATATAAATTATAGTAGTATAATTTATACCATATAATTATAAAAAGATACTACTATAAATTACAGTAGTCGTCAATAGGGTAAAACGTATTTTCTCTCTCTTGACAAAAGCTATAAACTAAAATACTATAAATTATAGCATCAAGGAGCACTGTTTATTACATTCATGTTCTTGAAAGAAGGGTTGGTCATTATGGCAACGATTGATTTGATTGTATTAGGAATGTTAAAAAAAGAGCCTATGAGCGCCTACGACATTCAAAAACTGGTAGAATACCGCAATATATCCAAATGGGTAAAAATCAGTACGCCCTCTATTTACAAAAAAGTAATTCAGTTAGAAGAAAAAGGGTTAATCAAAGGCGACATTATAAAAGAGGGGAAAATGCCTGAAAAGGCTGTTTACTCTCTTACAGACGCAGGCGAAAAAGAATTTGAAAGACTTATGTTAGAAATTGCAGCTAACCCTATTCATATATTTTTAGATTTTAATGCTGTAATTGTGAATTTAGACAGCCTGCCTCTCGAAACTCAAAAATCATGTGTAGCAAACATTGAAAAAAATGTTAAAACATTAAAAGCTTATTTGGTAGAAAATATTCATGAAAAAGAAAATATCCCGGAAATTCCAGAAACAGGTAAGGCTGTTTTACGGCAGCAGTTTGTTCTGGCAGAAGCAATCGAAAAATGGATTGCTTCATGCTTTCCCCTCCAATAAACGGATAATTTTATCTGCGATTTTCCAAATGAAAAATATAACTAGAAATATTATGCCTATGGGAATCAGCAGTATCACGCTTAAAACGGCACTAATGTACATTATCGCATAAATGCAGATTTTTCTAAATTTATTCGATTTTTCTCTGCCATTAATTTCTTGTGAATATAAATTCTTATGCGCAGTTAAGCTGTTATCGTTATCATTTTGAATGATCAGTTCTTCTTCAACCATTTTTCTCCTTTTGTTTCCGTAAAACAGATTTTTCAATTTTAATAACAATAACAGCTTTTGCTTTGTTCGGAATGAGCAAATCACGCAAAAATTAGCGAATATCTACCGTAAAAGCTTCTCCTATCTGCACATAATCATGGCTCATCTGACCGCTTTCCTGCGGCATGTGTACCGCATATAATGTAAAGGTTACTGACTCTACATCCTCTGCAATACGCCCGTCTTCTATAATTTCTTCATTCTGCATATAACCGCTTCCGTTTCTGCCGTCAAATCTTCTTGTAGTGAATTCCATCTGACGCCCTGCACCGTCTTTTGCCTGCACCATTGCCATATACTCTGAAGAACCTTCTATATGATAGAAAATCCTCTGTTCCAACTCATTTAATGTAAGTTCATCCAAAACGATACTGACGCCGTCCTCTATGAAAAATTCCTTTTGCAGAGGAATACGGAGCGTATCGGCAATTAGGTCCGCACCATCCGCCGTAAACTGAAAATTCCATTTGCCTTTTACGCTGCCTTCCATACCGTCATAATCAATTCTTTCAAATTTCAATTGATAGCCGTTTTCTTGCGCCAAATCCACATCCGTTATATCATAAGACATATCAATGCCTGTTATCGTGTGCTCTTCATTTAGAAACTGTCCGCCGCCCGATGAGCCGCCATACACAGTCTTTCCGTTAATAGAAAGGCTCCCGACAGGCACGAAAATCTTCTCCATAGGTTCCCCGTCTTCTCTTTG
>CAZKOR010000361.1:0-3016 GCA_964554405.1 uncultured Bacteroides sp.
AATTCAATCCAATCTTTTTTCTAAAGTTTCAGAAAATCCATGCTTTTATTCCTATTAATATTTAATATAAGCAGGAGGTTCTGAGCGGTTCTCCTGCATGGGATAGTCTGTTCTGTTTGGGAACGGATTATCAGACAAGGAGGATAGCAGATGAAAGAAACAAAGGTACAACGTAAATACAAGGATACTGTATTCCGCATGCTTTTTAAAGAGAAAGAAAACTTACTTAGCCTGTACAATGCGCTTAATCAAACGGCATATACGGATACGGACGGACTTGAAATTACAACACTGGAAAATGCGGTCTATATGAATTACAAGAACGATATCTCTTTTGTGTTTGATTTTGAATTGATGCTCTATGAACATCAGTCATCGGTCAACCCTAACATGCCGCTTCGGGACTTAATTTATGTGACAAAAGTGCTGCAGGGCAGAATAAAAGGAGAAAACCTGTACGGGACGGCGTTAGTCAGAATTCCGACGCCAAGATTTGTCATTTTTTATAACGGAACAGATTCCTGTCCGGAGAGGCAGATATTGAAGCTTTCGGATGCTTTTGAGAAACAGCCGGAGAAACCAGAATTAGAGTTGCTTGTTACCGTATATAATATCAACTGGGGTTATAACCCTGAACTTATGGAAGCATGCCGATTGTTAAGAGAATATGCGCAGTATGTAGAGCAGGTCAGGATATTTGCAAAAAACATGCCCTTTTCGGATGCGGTAGAAACTGCGGTAGAGTATTGCATCCAAAATGGGATTTTAGCAGAGTTTCTGACAAAGAACCGTGCGGAGGCGATAGCTATGAGTATATTTGAATATAATGAAGAGCAGCATCTGAAAAGCGAGCGGGAGCAGGCATACCAAAAAGGAGAAAGCCGTCTTGTGCACTTATTGCAGATTTTGAAGGATACAGGAAAAGACGATGATATAGACCGTGTCATTACAGATCAGACATACAGGGAGAAGTTGTATCTGGAGAACAATTTATTATTGTAATAAATGGCAGTGGACAGATTTTATCAAATCTTCCCCCGATGCGCCGTAATAATCGTATAGCTGTACGCATTCACAGTGATGATACACCCATCTACATTTACATACCAGTTCTTCCCGTTTCTTGTAATAACGGCGTTATCCGAACGGATTTTTGCTTTGCACCATGCAACAACATCCTCCGTGTCTAAAGACAGATTCTTTTTGATGCGTCCTACGCCCAGTTCCGTAGTGTGCAGTCTGTCCAGATTTTCCAATAACTCGTTTGGTTGACATAACTCGCACTCTAGCTGACAGTCATAAGGCTCTGTCTCAACATGCTTTTGGTTATAGACCTGTGCTTCCACGCAGCCCATAGCCTTGTAAAACGCCTGACTTTCAACGGCGGAATGTGCAGAGATGTACAGCTTTCTCGCGCCGTTTTGGCTCGCCCATTTTTTCGCTACAAGAAAAAGGCCCTTTCCGATACCCTGTCCGCGCATGTCTTCCGATACATGGATGCTGGTTAAGTCAAGATATTTCTGACTGCCGCCGAATAATGCAGATTCCACGGAGACGAAGCCTTTTAACTGTCCGTTCAAAAAAGCGGCATAGACAAAACCGCCTGTAAGAAGTGTGTTTCTTAAACAGGCAACTAATGTCTGATAGTCTTCTTCCGACCAGTCATCAATAAAGGGTTCTCTTTTTATCACCCATTTTTCTCCTTCACGCCGCCAGCAGTCAGTAACCTTTTGATGACGGATAAAATTTATAAATAATTCCCGATTAAGTTCATTGATACATAACATTCTGTATTGCAGTTCCATTTTAATCCTCGAATCCTTATAAGAAATTATGCCACAGCGCAAATCACATCAATGAGAATGCGGCGATTCTTTATAACAGTATCATAAATGAGAAGACGGTGATAATGCAAGTCAGTTTGCATATTTATTCATTTTTTGATATAATTCTACAGATATTGATATTTGACTAAATGGACTAAGGAGAGCGCAGAATGAGAAAAAAACATTGGAAATTCATAATGCTGTTATTCATGTGCGTTATGCTTACGGCATGTGGAAATACAGAGATTGAGGATTATGCTACAAATGAGGGGTATATGGCAGCGGGCAGCAGCGTAACTTCACAGGCGCAGCAGGAGAGCGGAGAAGATAACACCGGGAGTACCGAAAACGAAGAAGCGGGCATTCCGTTAGAGAAAGTAAAAATCGGTGTTGTGCATCTTACCTCTCCCGATGACGGAAACGGTTATACTTATACGCATGATCTGGGGATTCAGGGAATGGAGAGAAACCTTGGTCTTTCGAAAGAACAGGTGGTTCGGAAACTGAATGTTGACGATACGGACGAAGCGGCGACAAATCAGGCTCTTCAGGAATGTATAGATGAAGGCTGCAACATTATCTTTACGACAAGCTGGGGTTATATGGAACCGACGGCAGAGATGGCGGAAAAGTATCCGGATATTTACTTTTCACATGGTACCGGCTATCTGAGCAATGGTAAAAACTTTAACAATTATTTTGGCAGGATTTATCAGGCGCGTTATTTAAGCGGTATTGTAGCAGGTATGAATACGAAAACAAATAAAATAGGTTATGTTGCTGCGATGGATTCATCCAATTCAGAGGTGACCGGAGGCGTAGACGCTTTTGCGCTCGGAATCTATTCAGTGAACCCGGACGCGGAGGTTTATGTCAAAGTTACAAACAGTTGGTTTGATCCGGAAGGCGAAGAGGCTGCAGCGCGACAGCTCGTGGATATGGGATGCGATGTGATTGCGCAGCATTGTGATACATCATATCCGCAGACTGTGGCTGAGGAGAATGGTGTGTATGGGATTGGATATAACTCCGATATGAGTAAAGAAGCGCCGAATGCGTGTCTGTGCAGCGTAATCTGGAACTGGAGCGCTTATTATACTTCTGCGGTGCAGAGTATCATTGACGGTACTTGGGACGGCAGTAATTATTTTGGCGGTATGACGGAAAATCTGTTAGGTATTACTGAACTT
>CAZKOR010000362.1:0-3010 GCA_964554405.1 uncultured Bacteroides sp.
AAGGGAAAGTTTTTCTTATTCAGTTTTAATTCATTCCCACAACCTTATCCAAGAGTTTTGCAGATTCCCGCTTTGCCTCCCTTGTAGCGTGTGCATAGACATTCATGGTAGTGCTTACGTCCGAGTGTCCTAAAAGTTCCTGCACATCTTTTGGCTGCGCCCCGTTTGATAACAGGTTTGTTGTGTAGGTGTGCCTGAGTGTATGGAAGTGGGACCCCTCTACAAAAAGCAAGGGAACTGTTCGCAAAACTCTTTGATACAGGACAGATACCGCCAAAGCCCATCATGTCAGCCGAGGCAGCCGTCTATCCGAAACTGTTTAGGATTTACAAGGAACTGAAGCAGCGGAATGAAACCATTTTTGAGGCAGAAAAGGAACGCAATGCGTGGGAGATTGAGCGTGATGATCTGAAGGGGCTTGCGAGATTTACCAAGAAAAGCGAACTGCAAAGCAAAATCGACTGCAAGAATGAGGAAATTGACATCTTAAAAATCGGATTGTCCGGCATAGCCAAAAGATACGGTTATCAGAATGTGCAGGAATTTTACAAGATTTACCACAAAGCCCATAGTGCTTATGCAGCTTATAAGGAACAAGCGGCTGAATGGGAGAAAATTTACGGAACAGATAGCCAAAAGCAGGATAAGGAAAGCATACATGAACGCTTGAAGAATCCACCAAAGATAACAACAGACTACAAGCAGCAAAAGACGATCAAGAACAAAGACAAAGGGGCGAGGTAAGACTTAAAATGCTATGTGAAATCTGTTATTGAAAGCGTTCACCGGATTGAATATAATAAAATCAATATAAGGCTGAATAGAGATGAATATTTTGTTAAGACAGATAAAATATTTTCAGGCTCTTGTGAAGAACAATAGTTTTTCTGAGGCGGCTTATAAGTGTAATATATCGCAATCTGCCATGTCACAACAGGTGCAGGCATTAGAAAAGGAATTGGGTTTTGCGCTGTTGGAACGCAGGAAGCGTAAATTTAAACTAACACCCGCAGGAGAATTTTTGTATAAGAAAAACTTATTAAATATCGTTGAAAATCGAATTGATTTATAAGGAGTGCTCACTTAAAATATATTTAAGACACAATAAAGTGTATCTCAGTAATAATAAAAAAATTTGATTGGAGGAACATGATGAAAGAGCTAATTTTATATTTTTCAAGGGCAGATGAAAATTTATGGTGTCGGGTATATTGAAAAGGGCAATACTGCCATTATTGCAGAGATGATTGCAAAAGAAACGGGCGGCGAACTATTTCGTATAGAACGTGAAACGCCTTATCCTGCGGTGTATGACGAATGTACAGAGGAGGCAAAGCAGGAACAGAATGATAATGCCCGTCCTGCCCTTGCGGAAGATAGGGACATTGCAGAATATGATGTAATTTTTCTCGGATTCCCTAAAATGGATTCGTGATTTTGAAATATTCAAGATGGTGAGATCGATAAGGGAATCATTGATTTGTGACAACAGTGTTGACACAAATTTGAAAGGCGGCAGATTTTGATGAAAAATGAAGTTTCAACAGCAGGAAATCTTATTCAGATTATTAGTCAATCAAGGCAGAATGCTCTGAAAAAGGTGAATGAGGAACTAATCCAGATGTATTGGAAGGTAGGAGAATATCTGAGTACAGAATCCACAAAAGCATTATTTGGAGATGCCTATATAGATACAGTCGCAGAAGAGGTTCAAAATGCTTTTCCTGGGATTAAGGGATTTAACAGGCGTGGTCTGTATCGCATGAAGAAATTTTACGAAACTTATGTGGATGATGAATTTGTGACAACACTGTTGTCACAAATAAGCTGGTCCAACCATCTGGCTATTATTTCAAAAGCAAAAACACCTGAAGAACGTCATTTTTATCTGGCTCTTTGTGTAAAAGAAAATTATTCGGCACGGGAATTATCCCGTCAGATTGACAGTGGGTATTATGAACGATATATGCTGTCTAAGGAAAAAGTGTTGCCTGAACCAATAAAGGGATTGAAAGAAAATCCATTTCTGGATTCTTATGTAATAGAATTTCTGAATTTGCCTTCCAACTTCAAGGAAACAGATTTGAGAAAAGGTCTGATCAAAAATATGAGGGATTTCATTCTGGAGGTTGGTAAGGACTTTACGTTTATTGATGAAGAATTCAGAGTTCAGGTTGGTGGTGAAGACTATAAGATAGATTTGCTTTTCTTTCATCGGGGATTGCAGTGCCTTGTGGCGTTTGAACTGAAGATTGGCAAATTTAAGCCAGAATATATATCGAAAATGGATTTTTATCTGGAAGCGCTCGATCGTCAGAAGAAAAAGGAAAATGAGAATCCGAGTGTTGGGATGATATTATGCGCCTCTAAAGATGATGAGGTTGTTGAGTACGCTATGAGCAGAACATTATCGCCTATGATGGTTGCGGAGTATCAGCTCCAATTGCCAGACAAGAGAGTGCTGCAGAACAAATTGCAGGAATTGATCAATATGCCCTTATTGGAAGATGATGAGTAAGGCTCAACTATTAAATGGGGATGTGCATAGAGAGATTTTATACAATATTGATGGAACTTGCAGTGAAAATAGAGTGCCTAAAGAGAAAATGAAAGAACTTATGAAAATGCTGATTGATTTTTTGGAGAAATTTTAGAAAGCATTTCGATCAGTCCTTTTCGCCTGATTTATTGTGTGTTATACTTTGTTACAGGTTTTTCTTTCTCTTATTTTTGCTCTTATGAGCGTTCGTAACATGAGGGAAAAGGATATAACACAAGGGAAAATCTAAGGGCAAACTCACTTGCTATAAATTTGGCATTTTCAAGGGTTTACAAACTTTTTGAAGATAAGGTATAACAGTTAATAAATACTGTAAATTATGTCTTATCACAATTCCGGTTTGTCGGGGAGTTATATATAAAGAAAAATCGTAATCCGTAAGAGGTATAACACAATGAGCAAATATAATTCCTTATGGGAATATGTACAGAGCAGTGGAAGTCAATCTTT
>CAZKOR010000363.1:0-3006 GCA_964554405.1 uncultured Bacteroides sp.
TGGTGTTCTTCTGTAAAAACGGAGCTGCTTCTACTCTCATGTCTTTGTAATAAGCCCGGCTTCCTTCCCTTCCCATGGACAGCAGAATCAACGGCACATCATGCAGCTCTTTCAGGCGGCGGATTCCCTTGTCAAAATCCTCCTCCCCAGTGTACCACTGAATTTCATTATCAGATATTTTCAATATATCACAATTCGATATCCCATAGGTGACCTGTGCCCTTGCTTCCTCCAGAGATTTCCAGAGAGGAGGCCGAAGGTTCGGGTCGAAGGAAATAAGCGCCCCATTTTTCTTCGCCTGCGCCACCGCTTTCTTAGTGGCCATTCTCACCCCTTCGTGTGTCATGGATAAAGTCCCAAAATGGAAAATCTTTGAGTCGGCAATCAAATTCTCCGGGATCTCATCCTCCGTGAGCATCATATCCGCTCCCGGATTACGATAGAAGGAAAAGTCCCTGTCGCCATCCGGAAGCGTATGCACCATGGCAAGAGTAGTATGTACTTCTTCATCCATCAACAGATAATCCGAATCGATTCCGACTTCTTTAATAGCATTTTTTAACTGTTCCCCGAAGAAATCCTTTCCTACTTTCCCTATAAACGCAGTTTGATGTCCCAATTTTGTCAACATCGCAAGTACGTTACACGGCGCCCCTCCGGGATTTGCTTCAAACAGCGGATTTCCTTGTCCGCTCTTTCCGTTTTCCGTAAAATCAATTAATAACTCACCCATAGCGGTTACATCATATACTTTCATGGTTATACCTCCCTGCCCGGATGTAATGCAATCCGAAGACCGCTACACTAAATCATATTTCACCACATCCATATTAACCAGACCATTGGAGAAGAATAAAATTCCTTCTGCCGTCCGGTCTGTATGTATCGTTGCCGAAAGCACCTGCTCTCCGTCATTCACAAATATCTCGGCGCTAAAACGGTCTAATATCAGGCGCAGCCTAAGTCTGCCATTCTGATGTCTCACAAGACTACGACGCTGATGGATAACCGCCCTTCTGGAGCCGGAAAACTTACGGTCAATTTTAAGAATAGATTCATACGGGCGGAAGCTGACCGCCGTATGGTAATTTGCATCTTGTGCAAAACGCACCGCAAATTTCTGATATACAATGCTGTCGTCAACCGGGCGAATGTCCAGTTCCATGTCTATCCTCCGGCCCTCAATACCGCTCAGCCGCAAGGTATCCGTAAAGGTAACATCCATATAACGCACTTCATTCCTGCGCAGAGCTTCCAGTTCCCGAACCGGTTTTTGATAAAGATGTCCGTTTTTTACAGAAAGTTCCCGGGGCAGACTCATCTGCCCAAACCATGAAGTCTGAATCATAGTGGGGTTACAAGTATCCCAATTCTGCATCCAGCCAATCATGATTCTTCTGCCGTCAGGAGCCAATATTGTCTGCGGCGCATAGAAATCGATGCCGTAATCAATTGCCTGATTGCGCTCTTCTACAAAATTTTTGCTTTTTTCATCATAGGTTCCGATAATGCAGACCGTTCCGTTTCCATTGTGGTATTCAAAGCCCTGCGGCAGCATATCCTGTGGACTTACTAGCAAAAGCTGCTTCCCGTCCAGCTCAAAAAAATCAGGACACTCCCACATTCTTCCATAACGCCACCTATTAGAGCATAATACCTTATGAAATTTCCAATGAAATCCATCGGGACTTTCATACAATAATATCTGACCACTGCCATCGGCAGGCTGGTTCCCAACTACAGCATAATAGACGCCATCACTGCCCTGCCATATCTTAGGATCCCGAAAATCAACTCTGCTGCTGCCCTCCGGCAAATCTGCTTCTGTCAAAACCGGATTTCCTGCATATTTCTCATAGTCGATACCGTCTCCGATTGCAATACACTGTCTTTGAACCTCGCAGACACTTCCATCCTCTTGTTTTTCTTTCGCTACACCGGTATACATGAGTAGCTGCTTTCCATCGGGGAGCGTAACCGCACTCCCCGAAAAGCAGCCGTCTTTATCATATGCTTCATCCGGTGCAAGAGCCGCCGGAAGATATTCCCAGTGCAGCAGATCGCTGCTCACCGCATGCCCCCAGTGCATAAGTCCCCAGTGGGAATCATAAGGATAATACTGATAAAAAAGATGGTATTTCCCATTGTAGAACGAAAAACCATTTGGGTCATTCATCCATCCAATGCGCGGACTCAAGTGAAAAGCCGGTCTTTCCTGCTCTTTTATGCCTTTCTCAAATGTCTCTTCATACTTCCTTACTTCACGCAGAATCTGGCTTGTCATGATAATAACCATTCCTTTCTCTCAGCTTGCGATATTTATACCTGCTTATTCATAGAAAGAGTCCAGATACTTCTGGAAAATAGACAGATATTCATCCAATCCATAAGCATTTAGTTTGTTGATATATTCGTTCCAGTCGCTGTCCGTACAGCCGTTCATAATCCATCTCGAACGGCATTCATTGATATACGATACGATATCGGGATTCAAAACAGCTAGTCTGTCCGTATCCTCCCTGCTCATAAATACATTCGGATATACGTACTCTGTATGCATATCCTCCGTGTAAGTATCTTTGATCCAATCCAGACGATACTGCGCATCATCCGGGCATGTAACATATACGCCATAATATTCATCGAGAACCGCCAGCGGACCATTGACAGATTCCGCTTCCCTTACTTCCACAGGAGACGCGTCTCCAAGTGCGGCATGTTTCAGCATCGGCTCTCCCGCATCGTTAGTTCCCATCTCAAAGATATCGAAATCATCATCTTCTCCATAAGTTCCCCAGTTGTTCTGAGGAGACTGCAGAGGAGCGTACATAAGATCCAGCCATGCACATACTAACGCCGGTTCTTCAGCAACTGCTGTGACAACACAGCGCCCTCTGTCATATCCGCTTGTATAGGAACCATTTTCAGGCGTAATATTTCTTGTATCCGCCGTCAGCGCCGGAAGCGGAACCCAGTCTGTTATATTGGCAACATTTCCTACATCCC
>CAZKOR010000364.1:0-2991 GCA_964554405.1 uncultured Bacteroides sp.
ATTATGGAAACAAAGTATTTCGGAATGGACTTTGCTGAGAGAATGGATTTTTATAAGGTTCCCGGGTTGTCACTTGCTGTGGTAGAAGAAGGTAATATTCAAACGAAATGTTTTGGTGTCTGTGACAAGGATACCCGAAGAGAGATTAATGATGAGACTTTATTTCAGGCAGCATCCATAAGCAAGGTTTTGTTTGCAGTTACGGTGCTGCGTTTAGTGGAAGCGAAAATCATTGATTTGGATCAGGATATACGGCAGTATTCGGATGTTGATTTTTATAAGACGTTTGATGCAAAACCCCATGTTGTTACATTTAGAAATTTGCTGGGGCACGCTGCAGGATTCAATATAAGTGGATTTACGGGTTATTTGAATACGATGGAGATTCCTACAATTGAACAAATTCTGAGAGGGCAGTTTCCGGCAAATAACATCGGCCTTTTTATGCAGGCTGCGCCAAATACAGGTTGGATGTATTCGGGCGGCGGATATATTCTTGGGCAAAAAGTGATCTGTGATATTCTTGATGAAACATTTGAACATATTATCAGGGAATGGGTTCTATTACCGTTGGGTATGTTGCAGAGTACGTTTGAACAGCCATTGGATACGCATATTCATACAAATTACGCAAGCGGTTATGACGTGTATAACATGAAGATTAATGGTGATTTCTGTATTATGCCGGAATTAGCAGCAGCAGGTTTGTGGACTACTCCAAGAGAATTGCTGCTACTTGGGATAGAGCTTATGAGGGCGGCAGAAGGAAAAAGCAGCTTCTTAACCAGAGAAAGCGTTCAGGAAATGATGACGAAAACACTGCCGGGTGCTTTAACCGGACTGGGACTTTTTGTCCCAGATGAAAATCCGAATGGATATTTTGAGCATTCCGGCGCGAATTTGGGGTATGCTGCCGAAATGTGCTTTCAGATCAAGGCTCAAAAAGGGCTGGTCGCGATGGTTAATTCAAGTGTCAGCAGTGGATTTTTAAACGAATTGGAAAATGCAGTTGGAAAATTGTTTTGACTGGGATTCCCGGAGGAACAAATATGTATGAGAGGAGAAATATTTATATGACTACACCCGTTTATTTTGCATAGCGCGGCTATTGCAAATAAAATAAGTGAATAATGTAATAGCCTGCGCATCATACCGCGAAATGAACAGGAGATGCAAATGGGCTATTTAAAGAAAACTGAATATGAAATTGTTGTGAAAGATTCTTTTTATGTCATTCGGAATTGTCCTAAATGCGGCAGAAAGACACATTTTAAAAACACAAAGAAGTTCCGTATCAATGCCAACGGCAACAAACTGGATGTCTGGTTGATCTACCAATGTGAGGAATGTAAACATACCCTCAATCTTTCGATTTATGAGCGGCAAAAAGTTTCATCGATACCCAAGGAGGAATATCAGCGCTTTTTGGACAATGAGGAACAGTTTGCGGAAATACTCGGTAAAAATATGCAGTTATTCAGAAAGAACAAGGCCGATGTTGATTTTGAAAAGATAGATTATGAATTCGTTAAACTGCATGAAACTACGGAATACAGCGATTTCGGGGAACAGATTATAGTTGTGATCCATAATCCGTATCAACTGAAAATCCGACCGGAGAAACAAATTTCCGAAGTTTTAGGATTGTCCAGAAGTCAGGTAAAAAGTTTGTTGGAGAAGGGAAAAATAGAATGGAAGATGCAGCTGCCACAAGCTATTTCTTTTGGTATCAATGATATGAAAAACTCTGAAGCACAATGATTACTAAATGTAGTTATCTCGAAAATGGCTATGTGGAAACGCATAGCCATTTTATTGCGGTGATATTTGTATTGTGTTATAATTGACGCAGACGCAACAGTCTGCGTTGCATGATTTGTGGAGGGACATATATGATACCTACAAGAGCAGAAGCGGAAAGATTATTATCGGAAGCCGAATCGTGCAATCCGGGGCAATGGGCTGATCACTGCCGGGTCGCTGCGCATTGCGCGGAAAAGATCGCAGCGGCGTGCGAGGGGATGGATGCCGAAAAAGCATATATCTTGGGACTTTTGCATGATATCGGGAGGAAGTTCGGCATAATGCACCTCAGACATGTCTATGATGGGTATCATTATATGCAAAGGCTCGGCTATGACGAGACGGCGAAAATCTGTTTGACCCATTCTTTCAGCATTCAAAATATCCATGATTACATAGGCAGGTTTGATATCACGGACGATGAGGTACAAGAGCTTGAAAAAGCTCTGGTAGCGGCAGAATACGATGACTACGACAGACTGATCCAGTTGTGCGACTCTTTAGCCGGCAGTGAGGGAGTATTGGATATCGAGGAGCGTATGGGTGACGTAAAGAGAAGATACGGCGCATATCCACAGGAAAAATGGGATGCCAACATTAGTCTGAAAGAGTATTTTGAAAAGAAAGCCGGAAGAGACATTTATGATATCGTGGAGAAAGAAACCTACAGTCTCAAATAATCCTTTGCTTCTTTACACCATTCCAAATAAGTACGATATGTCTTTATGCCAAACTTTACCGTGAGCAAATAGTATTTGTGAGCAGAGTCGTTGGTTAGATTTTTATTTAGAATCTCTTCTGCATACAAAAGATAGGGCAGTTCTTTTTCAATCTTTTTCTCGAATGCTTCAATATGAAATAGTGACTGCTCTACACTTTGCTCATTTCCAAAGAATAATTTTAATAAAGTTTCATAACGCAATTCATCCTTCTCAATAGGCAATGTAAGCCATTTTTTCAAATAATCCCGTCCGTCTTTTGTTATGGTATAGATCTGCTTATTCCTTTTGCTTTCTTTATCTTCTCTTTTGACTGCCAAGCCACGATCAACCAAATCGTTTAAAGCAGGATATATGCTTCCATAGCTTGCGCTCCAAAAATACTTAAGGGTAGTATCCATTCGTTTCTTTATTTCATATCCTGTTAATTCTTCATGACTTAACAATCCTAAAATCACACAATCAATCT
>CAZKOR010000365.1:0-2965 GCA_964554405.1 uncultured Bacteroides sp.
GCGATGCCTGTATATTCATTTTCCTCAATTATTATCTCCTGCCCGGTACATGAAACATTATCCTGTTGTCCCTGTCTGATATAGGTTGTAAACTCAATTCTGTCCCCGATTCCCATATGAAGGATATCTTCATCGCAGACATAGCATGTCCCGACAGAGGAAAAATCAGCATCGATACATCCCATTCTTAAATCTTTCTGAGATACAAATCCTTTATTATTCAAAAGAACACTTAGATCTACCTCATATCCCGGATCCCGTTCTGGTAGAAAATCATCCGGATGCACCTTTTCCCATTTTTTATTTACCTCTTCAATGCTCTGTTCTGCAATATGTTTTGCTATGGCCTTATCAATGTCATTTAGATAACTTGGTTACACAACTTAATATAGCATAATTCGGGATAAATGTACAGAAATCATATTAAGTTAAGCAGAAATAGACATATTTCATACAGCTATGTGAGTTACAGCAAACAAAATACATTACAAAAATATTTTGAAACATGGCAAACAGGCAGATTGCAAATCTGCCCTATAATAGAGTATAATGGCAAAGAAGGTTATGCTGCTCGATACACAAAATCCCGGTTTCTCTTTGCTCGGAGTTTTATGGGATACTTGCGTTCGGGTCTGACCGGTGTCAGATGCCGCTGTATGAGAAGCATCATTTCAGTTTCGTCACCGCCATCTTTCAAATAAGACCTGCATATGTTGACTGCGGTGGCGAAATTTATTTTATATGTATGTTTTGTGTTTTCCCTTGTCTGCACAGCCGCATGGTTCGTGGCAAGCTCACAGAAGTTATACAGGATCATGCGTGCGGCAAGCTCCTGAAGAATGCCTTCCTTTTTCCTGCTGTGCCAATTGACCAGCCCTATTGTGTATTTCAGTTCCCGGAAACTTGTTTCCTCGCCCCAGCGCATTTTGTAAAGCTGGCAGATTTCTTCCAGCGGAAACTCATCTTCGGGAAGGTTTGTAGCAACACAGACATATTTTCCGTTGCCAGCCATGAAGCGGACGATGCGGAACTCAATTCCGTAATACCTGCATTTATCATCAAGGTAATCAAAATCCGTATACCCTGGTAGGATTGTATAGGTGTCCGGATTGCTGGTGGTCTCTTTGGTATGACGTCTGGTAAGGGTCGTCCGGATATAAGTATCAAACTCAGTGTCCGGCAGATCATATGCAGAAAGAATACCATTGCTGGTGATATCCTTTACACGGATAACAAATTTAAGGTCGTTACGGATCATGTGTGCAAAGACATTGAAACTTTCATACCCACGGTCTGCAAGGATAATGGTTTTTGTACGGCTGTCATAACGGTCGGTCATTGCATTCAGTGCACTGCGCTCATGCAGTTTCTTTTTACCCTGAACATGGAAGTCGCAGTAGGTATGGTTCGCTAGGTCATACAGGGCATTTACATGGATGGCATTATAACCAGTCTCTCCTTCATGGATATAGGTATCTTCATCGTCAGGATTCCTGGAGATGTTGACATCGGAACCGTCACAGGCAAGGAGCCGGTAACCGCGGTAAGTATTATTTTGTAAAGAATATCCTTCTGCGACAAACAGATGGAACAGATAATCCCAGCCTTCATGCAGAAACTTATATTTCTGCTGGACAAAGGCAGATGCTGTAGGGCAGTCATTTGTGTGTCCGAAGAAATCCATGACTTCATTGGGAAGGGATTTGCTCTGCATCCGGATCATGAAGTTGCAGAAATCAATAAATGGTATTTTCCTGTCACGGGAAAAGTCAGACTCCGGGTTATTGCAAAACATCCAGTGTATGGAATCCGTATCAGAGATGCAGTTGCTGAGTGCCTGTTTGAGATCAGATAAAAAAGCATCATTCATAGTGGTACCTCCTTGTAAAAAGTGAATTTACTTTACTAATTACAAGGGCCGCATTCGCTATTGTTTATAGCGAATGCGGCCGCACAAACCGGCATGGATGTCAAGTGCTTTTGCCAAAAAACAAAAAATATGGAGGAAAAAATGCAGTTATATCAGTTTGAAAGAATATACTCCCAAATGGGAAATGAGTTTGGAAAAATAGAAAAAGGGGATGAAGATGCATATGCCATGCTGCTTTTTCCTATGGAAAGCAATGCATTGAAAATTTACCGCAGGAACCCAAGATCAAATAGCCGCCGTATGAGAGAGGCGATAGCATTAGTCCTGTTTGATATAAAAAGCCGCATAGAAGGAGAGGTTTATGATACCGGTAGATTTCGGGATGAAAATAATGCAAAACTGGAGAAAGCACTGCTCATGGCGTTTGATCCATTTACGAACGAAGAATTGCGGGAAGTTATTACAGAACCGTTAAATGAGTTGAATCTCCATGATTATTACACAATACCTGTCAGATGCCTGTTAAGAATCAAAGAATCCATTGACAGATGGGAAAAAAGTGCAGGAGATAATGGGTATTTTGATTTCATAAAAAAACAAATGGGAGATATGGTTCAGGGTGAGGAAATGCATTTTTCGGTAATTACCAGCACGAAAATATGATAATGTAATAATTTTCAACTTTTCATGCATTAGAAGAGGTATTCATAGAAGTGCTGAAAAAAAGGGCTGTAACCTAACTAAATGACATTGCTTTCGGATGAGTACTTTAAATTATATGGAAAAGAGAATTTAACAAAAGAAGAAATGGGGAAGTTGAAGAACATTTCCCAAAAACTGATAGATAAAATGCCGGAGTTAAGCAAATATTACAACGAACAGTCTGGGCTTTTAGAAACAACAAAGGACAATGTTGATAATCTGATCCAATCAAGATTAAAAGAATTTAAACTTAATGCAATCGAAGAAAAACTTACAGAGGCATACAAAGATCAGGCTACGGCATTGGAGGATTTGGAATCAGCTACAACTCCAGTAAATGACGCAACAAAAATAATGAAAGGACTGCAGGAAGATGTACAAAAAGTATATGAC
>CAZKOR010000366.1:0-2956 GCA_964554405.1 uncultured Bacteroides sp.
CATTTCAGGATGTGTTCCTTTATTACAGGAACAGGGAAAGGAATCCGCTTGGAGGAATGCAGGCAAAGATAGCAGTTGCGTGTAAGGCAATAAGGGTGTTCTACGTAGTATTACAGATGGGCTGTGACTTTGATGAAGAACGGTTCAGAAGTGATATCATCAGACCAGAGGCAGCCTGATCATAAAAGCACATACTGTAGCAGATAACGTCCGCCAAGGTTCAATTGGTGCTGGATTACAGGAGTGCTCTCTAGGCAATGACAAAGCAGAGCGAAGCCGTTACAGCATATTTTATAGGGCATGACCCTGATATGGAGCAGAGACGGCACCCCACTATGGGAAGGCTGGACGAAGGAATTTAGGACCCGCCGGAAACGGACGGATGATCCTGTTAGACATGAGAGGTTAGCAGCCATAGGGAAGAATGGGACACAGATTCGCCTTCATAAAAAGGATGACGTTTTTATTTGTGTACCTTTCTGACAGGAAAACGAAGTGCATTGCACCTGAAATGACACAGTTTTCGCCCATTATCAAATGCAGAGTCATTGTTGTAACTTTATAAATCATTGCACAAATGGCTAAAACAGCAGCTCTTTTGTGCAAAATATATAAGAAAATATAGAGAGATGAATTATGGATCGAATAAAATTGGGTGAAATATGTGAAGTTGTTTCGGGGAGTACTCCTAAAACAGGAGTTGCTGAATACTGGGATGGTGACGTTAACTGGATTACACCGGCTGAATTGACAGATGAAGTATATATTATTGAGGAAAGCCAAAGAAAAATAACATGTATAGCTGTTCAAAAAACTGGTTTACGGTCATTTCCTAAAGGAACTGTAATTTTATCTTCGAGAGCACCTATAGGTAAAGTTGCTATTGCAGGTAAAGAAATGTACTGTAATCAAGGATTTAAAAATCTTATATGTTCTGATAGAGTGAATAATGAATATTTATATTGGTATCTTAAAGGGCATACAGATTATTTAAATTCGCTTGGAAGAGGAGCAACATTTAAAGAAATATCAAAATCTATAGTCGAAAATATTGAGATTCCGTTACCTAATTTAGATGAGCAGATAGATTGTGCTAAAACGCTGAAAAAATGCTGGGATTTGTTGTTAATGCAGAAAAAGCAAATTAAAGCATATGATAAACTGATTAAATCCCGATTTGTCGAGATGTTTGGGGATCCGGTTTCTAATTCCAAAAGATGGAAGACGGTTGAGCTTGGAAAACTATCACATATTGGTTCAAGTAAGAGGATTTTTGAAAAGGAGTATGTAAATTCGGGAATACCGTTTTATAGAACAAAAGAAATTGTCGAATTATCAAAAGGAAACGCAATATCAACAGAATTGTTTATCACAAAAAAGAGATTTGCCGAGATAAAAGAACAGTATGGAACTCCGAAAAAGGGCGATCTTTTGATTTCAGCAGTAGGAACTATTGGGACTATTTGGATTGTAGATGGGAAAAATGATTTTTATTTTAAGGACGGAAATCTTATAAAAGTAGATGTTTCTCAAAGATTTGACTCCATATATATGAAATGCTTGTTAGAAATCTTGATAAAAGAATACAAGAAGCAGATGTCGACAGGAACGGCTTATTCAGCATTGACAATTTCTGGATTAGAAAAGATGAGTGTTTATGATGCTCCGATAGAACTCCAAAATCAGTTTGCCGCCTTCGTCTACCAAGTCGACAAATCAAAAGCTGCCATCCAGAAATCCCTTGACGCGACACAGAAATTGTTTGACAGTCTCATGCAAAAATACTTTGGATAATACGTCAAAACGTGTAAAATACTTTATAATAATGAAAATTTGCGGACTAGGGAAAGGGTATGGTTGCAAAAATGACCGATTTTATAAAAGAACTTCAGGATTTAAGATATCTGGATTGGGAAAATAAAAAAATATCAATCGGAACCCCTGGTAGTTTTTTGAAAGCATATGAAGAAAAAGAAGGTATTCGGATATATTATAAGATGTCGAATTATGACAGTTATCGGGGAATATTTGGGCATGAATGTGTCAATGAACTGATTGTATCAAGATTACTGGATATATTGGAAATTCCGCATCTAAGCTATCAGCTTGTTTTTGCAAAACTTTGTATTGATGAACAGGAGATGGAAGGATATATTGCGAGGTCTGTTAATTTTAGAAAAGAAAATGAGAAGAAGATTGTTTTTGACACTTATTATGAGTTACACAGGGAGAAGAAAGAGAGCCCTCTTGAATTTGCTAAAAGATATGGATGGGAGCAGTATGTTTATCAAATGTTTGTCGTAGATTATTTAATTTGCAATAGAGACAGGCATGGAGCAAATGTTGAGGTGTTGATAGATGAAAAAGAAGAGCCGCGTCTTGCGCCATTATTTGACCATGGATTATCGTTTTTGTTTTCCTGCTATGATAATTTGGATAATGTGAGAAAATTTGATATATTAGAAGATAGGGCAGTGAATAATTTTATTGGCTCGAAATTTGGGAGAGGTGGAAACGCTATGTTGAAGTATGCAATTAAAAATGCCTATTATAATGGAAAAACGGTTGGGTATTTATATTATGACGAGCAACAGCGTGAATATGAAATAGAAATACCGGAAACCGTAAAAAGCTATGAAGCGCCGCCTATTATCTCAGATTTTATTAAAAAAAATCAATATAAGATTGGGAAAGAATGGAGTTACCGCTGGGTCATTCAGAGAGTCACACCGTCGGAGCGACAGAATATAGGGCAGATTTTGAAAGCGAATCAAATGACAGAATACGATGAGTTTCAGCTTTTGTTGAAAAATGAGGGAAGAAGCTGTCAGGATGAGTGTTATGTTGTGAAAGCAGAAGAGTAATAAATATGGGGGATAACCATGACCAACTTCGACTACCTAAAATCAGAACCACAATTTGATATTTTTGCGGATGTTGCCATATCCGCAGAGAA
>CAZKOR010000367.1:0-2953 GCA_964554405.1 uncultured Bacteroides sp.
AAAACATCCGTTATCAAAAGACGCGTGTGAGCATATTGAGCAGATTCATTGTGCATATGAGAAGCTTGAGGAACGCTTTCGGGGCGGAGAGCTTGCAATCAATCATTGCCAGCTTATCAAAGAGCCGGAGACGTATGCACAGTTTCCATATGTAGAGGGAAAAACACTGGAAGAACTTCTCGATGAATGTCTGGAGCGGAATGATATAGAAAAATTTCATACGTTATTTGATGAGTATTTAGAAAAGATTTCTTATGGTGAAGAATCCGTAGTGACTGACTACGATTTAATTTTCTCAAATATTTTAGTGGCAAAAGACGGACAGTGGCATGTGATTGATTATGAGTGGACTTTTGAAAAGCAGGTAGAGACAAGGGAAATTGCATTTCGCGCCGTATATTGCTATTTGCTGGAAAATGAAAAGAGGAATAAATTAAATCTGGACTCAATATTATCAAAACTTGGTATTTCTGAGATGGATGCTGAGCAGTACAGGCAGCAGGAAATGAAGTTCCAGAAGTATGTGACGGGGAAAAGAATGTCGATGGCGGAAATAAGAGAAGCTATCGGGCAGCCTGTTTATACGCTTGCAGACTTGCCATTGCTTACTCCGGCACAAAAGCAGATAGACAGAGTACAGATTTATGAAGATATGGGCGATGGCTTTTCAGAGGAAAATTCTTTCTTTTTAGAAGAGACGGACACGCAGCAAAAAGAGTTTCAGCTTATCGTTAAGGAGGGCAGAAAAGCGCTTCGTATCGACCCGTGCAGTGATTACTGCATTGTCCGGATAAAAGATATCAAGTGGAACGATGAATCCGTACCGCTTAAAAATAAAAAGTTTATGACAAATGGTTTCCGTATAGGAGAGGGTGTATATGGATTTGCAACACAGGACCCCAATATTACTCTGTATGTATCGGAATTGGAAAATCAGCAGGAAAATAAATTACAGGTGTTTTTGCAGGTAACAAGGATGCCGGAGGAAACGATAAGTCATATGCAGAAAAGGGGATTGTTCTGATTCATGAAAGAGAAGCCGTCTTCCTATGACTGGGCAGCTTTTTATCAGGCAGCCTATGAGAGGGAAAAAAAGAAAAATACGGTTCTGGCAGGCAGGATTGCAGACGCCGAAGCAAAAGAAACTGATTTGACACTGCGTCTTGACAGGATTCAAAACAGTATTTTTTGGAAAGTATTAACGCCTGCAAGAAAATGTTATCATGCGCTTACTAACGGGGTGAAAGGTTCATCAGACGTGAAGTCTGCCGATAACGTGAAAGTAAAAGAATTTGTCCGGGCATATGAAGAAGAAGTCTATCGTCAGAAGCATCCGTATCTGCAATGGATAAAGCAATATGAGGATAATGAGACGATAGATGTAAAATTAAATAACATACGAAATGAATGCCTGAATGGATGGAATTTGATTCCGATTGATAATACGGATTTGTACATTATCGTCTGCGGACATGGAATTGTAGATGCAAAAGCAGAACAAAAAATAAAATCATGGTTTAACAATTGCGAAGATTGCTTGTTTGCCTATACGGACGAGGATTATTATTGGGAAACATTGTCAAACAGGATGTATCCCTGGTTTAAGCCGTGTTATTCGCCTGATACGCTTCTTTCTTTTTGTTATATGGGTCATATGATTATTACAAAACGTCTGTTATATGAAGAGATTTTCAAGGAGAATGGTGGTCGGGAATGGCTTTCTTACGCTGATTTTTATGATTTCTGCCTGCGCTTGGAAGAGAAAGTAAACGGATTGCATGGTACGATTTCTCATATAGAAGAAGTCTTATTTCATAACTGTTATGAATCGAACGTATCGGAAAATGTTGAAGAACTGCTTATGCAGGAATTGGAGCAGGGACGCGATATGGCAGGCTGTGACGCTTCTTACACGGAGATTCGCATGGAGGCGCTTCGAAGAAGAGGGATTAAAGCGCAGTTATGCCCCGGTCCTATTCCGGATATTTATCATGTCGTATATGAAAATTCTGATAAGGCAGATGAAGCTGATGGCAGGCAAGACGCATTGGTATCAGTGATTATTCCGTCTAAAGATCATCCTGAAGTATTGGAGAGATGTCTGTCTTCTTTCCGTAAGAAAACAGATTATGATAATTATGAATGGATTGTCGTGGATAACGGCAGTAATGCGGAGAATAAAAGCCGTATGGAGGTATTGCAGAGAGAATATGGCTTTGTTTATTTGTATGAGCCGATGGAGTTTAATTTTTCCGCGATGTGCAATCTTGGCGCATCCAAAGCAGCAGGAAAGTATATTCTGCTTCTGAATGATGACGTGGAGATTATTCAAAAAGACTGGCTGCGGATTATGGCAGGACAGGCAGGACAGCCGCATACCGGGGCAGTAGGAGCGAAATTATGGTATGCCGGGAGTGATGCCATTCAGCATGCAGGCATTACCAATCTGAATATCGGTCCCTCGCATAAATTGATTACATTTCCGGATGACAGAAACTATTATTACGGGCATAATCAGGTCACTTATAATATGATTGGCGTGACTGCGGCATGCCTTATGATAGAACGTTGTAAGTATCAGGAAATAGGCGGTTTGGATGAAACGATGAAAGTCGCTTATAATGATGTGGATTTCTGTTTTAAATTGATAGAAGCAGGTTATTATAATGTGCTTCGTAACGATGCGATACTATACCATTATGAATCATTAAGCAGAGGTCTGGACGAGCAGGATGACAATAAGTGGGAGCGGCTGCTTTGTGAAAAAGAAAATTTATATGAAAAACATCCGGTAATGAAAAGCCGGGATGACTTTTATCATAAGCATCTGATTGACAATGCGTCTCATTACGCATGTAATTTTAAATTCGATTACGAAAACAACTTAAAAACGACAGAAATTTTTGTCGAAAATGCAGGAAAACTTGCAACAGCTAAAACAGGGCTCTTACAG
>CAZKOR010000368.1:0-2918 GCA_964554405.1 uncultured Bacteroides sp.
CTTATTTTTCCCTCTTTTACTTTATCCTCATACCATGCAAAAAGCTTTGCAATTCTTTCGTAAAATTCCGTTAGTGGTAATTTGGCGCGTGTAATCTCAGGAATATGAATATAATGGACATCAATAGTATCGACACCGAGATTTTGAAGGCTAATCTGCAATGCAATTTCAAAAAAATCCGGATTCAATGTCTGATACAGACCCTCATATTCACAAAAATCATTAAGCCGTATTCCCTTTGGCTCCAAGACTTCATGCAGGTATTTCATAGGGTTGCGTCCACTCGTGATATCTCCAAACAAAAGTCCTGCCTTTGATGCAATAAAGATATCTTCTCTTTTGACCATGCCAGATGAAATCAGTGTGCTTACCGCATTTCCAACATCTTTCTCTGAACGCATTCCTCTATAGTTAATTGCTGTGTCAATCATTGTAATCCCATTTTTTATCGCAAATATAATCGCGTCTATGTATTGTCTGGAATCTTCATCGGAAAAAGTACCAAGATGTGTCCCTAATCCAATTTTTAAAATGTTCGCTTTGGATGGATTTTGAATCATTTAATTGTATCCCCCTCAATTGCTGCATATCTGTTATGGTTAAACTGTAAAAAATTGTCTCCATAATATTAGCACATGACCACTTTGTTTTCAATTATAATATACAATCGGAAACCGTAGAAAATAAAACATGCAAATGATATAATAAACTCAAGCCAAATAGAGGAGGCACACAATATGATACGAGAAATAACAGACAATGATTTTGAGGGATTAATGAAACTGTATATGCAGCTTCATGATAATCCTATGCCGGAACGGACGCCGGAGATTATGGATAAATGGAATAGAATATTAACAGATAAAGACCATCATATCATTGTAGCGGAAGAGGATGGAAAGATTGTTTCCTCTTGTGTATGTGTCATTATACCGAATCTGACTCATAACCAACAGCCGTATGCTTTTGTGGAGAATGTCATTACTGATAGCGATTATCGTAAAAGAGGTCTTGCTTCATCCTGCCTTGCCTATGCAAAAAAAATTGCCGAACGTGAGAATTGTTACAAACTCATGCTGCTGACCGGCTCGAAAAAAGAGAGCACATTGAATTTCTATAGGCAGGCAGGATATAACAGCGAGGATAAAACTGCGTTTATACAGTGGATAGGGTGAGAAGAACTTCTAATTCGTGTATATCCGCTAAATTTCAGGGAATATTTATCTGTATATGATGGCAGCAAAGAAGAGGCGTGGGATGATTATGTTATGTATGGCGGCTTACCGTTTATATTGAATAGAAAAACGCCAGAAGAGAAAGAAGACTATCTGATATCATTATTTCAAACTGTATATCTTTCGGATATTATTGATAGACACCATATTAAAAATAAAGAGGAATTAGATGAATTGATTAATATTTTGGCATCTGCTACAGGTTCCTTGACAAATTCGGTAAAATTATCAAAAACTTTTAAAAGTGTGAAAAATAAAAGCATCAGCAGTGTGACTCTGAAAAAGTATGCAGATTATCTGGAAGATGCTTTTTTAATAAGTAAGACGCTTAGGTATAATATAAAAGGGAAAAAATATATTAATTCATTAGTGAAATATTATTTTGAGGATGTTGGTATTCGTAATGCAACACTAAATTTCCGTCAGATAGAAGAAAATCATTTGATGGAAAACATTATATATAACGAGCTTAGAAATAGAGGTTATCGTGTTGATATTGGAATAGTTGAATGTTATGGAAAAAATACACTCGGAAAAACAATAAGAAAACAGTATGAAATAGATTTTGTTGCTTCAAGAGGAAGCAAAAGATACTATGTTCAATCGGCATTTTCTATGAATACATCCGCAAAGACACAACAAGAGAAAAATTCATTACTGCATGTGAGCGACCATTTCAAAAAAATAATTATTGTTAAGGATAATATCAAACCTCGTAGGGATGAAGATGGAATTGTAATGATGGGTATTATGAATTTTTTGCTGTATGAGAACAGCCTTGAAATGTAAAAAAGTGTGTATACACACACTTTTTTTAAATGGAAATTTAAAATTCCTATTCCCCTACATCCCAATCATAGAAGTAAATTCTTCCATCATCTCGGATATCTTAATCTGCTGCGGGCAAACCTGTTCGCAGCTTCGGCATTTCACGCAGTTAGCAGGACGCTTTTCTCCGGGCATACTGCCTACTGCCATCGGAGCGATAAAGCCGCCGCCTGTAATTTTATGTTCGTTGTATAAAGCAATCAGATCCGGAATGGGAAGTTCTTTCGGACAATGGCTGGTGCAATAATGACAAGCAGTACAGGGAAGTCCGCCTTTTTTGGTATCTTCATCCGCACATTTCACCAAAGTGTCAAGTTCTTCCTGACTTAAAGGTTTATCTATCTCATAAGTAGCAATATTTGCTTTGAGCTGTTCCATATTGGACATACCGGACAGCACCATCGTTACGCCGGGAATGCTTTGCAGGAAACGGAATGCCCATCCGGGAACCGTTTCTTCCGGGCGCATGGAATGCATTGCGGCAGTCAATTCATCAGATGCTTTTGCTAATTTTCCGCCCCGCAGCGGTTCCATAACCCAGATAGGAATACCTGCCTTCTGCAAAAGGGCTGCTTTTTCCTGTGCATTCTGAAAATGCCAGTCCATATAGTTAAGCTGAAGCTGGCAGAACTCCATATGCTGTCCATAGGCATCCAGAAAACGCTGAATTACTTCTACGCTGCCATGAGCTGAAAAGCCAAGATGTTTGATGCGGCCATTTTCTTTCTGTTTTAACAGATATTCTAAAATCCCATATTGGGGGTCAAGGTACGCATCAATATTTCCTTCGTACACATTATGGAACAGATAGAAATCAAAATATTGTGTCTGGCATTTTTCAAGCTGTTTCTCAAA
>CAZKOR010000369.1:0-2915 GCA_964554405.1 uncultured Bacteroides sp.
AAATCATTGAACGCACCAAAAAGGAGGATGCTGAATATTATCTGCCGAAGATTGATGATTTATCCTCTCAAATTACTTACTTGAAATCTCTGTTAAAAAAGAATAATATTCCGTTCGATTTAGAATCCGAACCTGATGAGCGCTGACCGTGTCCCGAATTCCTTTATTCCTTTATAAACGCCCTATCCACTTCGGGAACACCGGTTTCATCGGACACATACCGCTCAACTTTCATGTGTAAATCATATTTTTCCCGAAGCCCGGTAATCTTTGCCATCATAGGTGAGGCATGATGCGCATCAATTGCGTGCTGATCTTTCCAGCTGTCAACTAAAAGCACCGTTTCCTTATCCTCCATTGGGAAGAAATATTCATATCTAAGATTTCCGGCTTCCGCACGAATGTCGCTGACAACTCCGCTTGAAACCATTTCTTCCGCAAATTTCTTTGCATTTCCGTTCATGCCGCTGTAATAAATATTCACTGTAATCGCCATTTTACCTACCTCCCCCAAATTTCCAAAAGCTTATTGGATTTGCAATTATTATAGCATCTAATCTCGCAAAAATCATCTAAAAAAGCAGGAAGCCGATAACTAGGCTTCCTGCACAACGTCAGATTCCGCCGAAAGTTGAGTACGCCTTACGGAACGCGGTAAATCCCTGATTCCCATTCTAGACCAGATGTGTGAAGATGTTTCTTTATCATAGCTCAAACACAGTATTTCTTTACATACTTTCCGGCATTTTCATCTGTTATCCCGAACTTTTCATCTTTTTTTATTCCGGATAAATATTCATTCCCAGTTTCCAAATCACCAGCTTCTTCATGCATGCGTTTCTTACTCCTCCACTGCTTGCGGTAGCCGTTGCTTTCTGAGGGCATGTTCCTTAACACCATCTGATAATCCACGTAATTCTGATTCTCCACTGCAAGGATATGCAGTTTTCTGCCTTTCCACAGCCGTGTTTTGTCCACTAGCGTCTTTATGCCGTTTTTTCCCTTTTTTTCTCCTGGATTTACCGTCTGCGACTCTTCTGTCTCCAATTCCTCCGGCTTTACTACCACTCTTCCTCCCTTATTTCATTTTTCATATAAGGGATTCGGATTCCATGACGTGCGTTGAAGATGGTTCAGAATTTTAGACTCCCAGATATGTCATAATAGCCATTAAAACGATAAAAAAATACCGTTTCACAGTGCTTACAGATATTATAACATTACGCTATATGATTTGTAAAGCTACGATAACATTGATATACTCATATGTCCACATCCAGCCAGATATTAACCACACTCAAAATTTAATCACACTTAAAACAAAAGGAATTTATTTCCAACAATCTGACTGAATGCAGACATATCAATATACCAATGTGAATATTGGATTATTCATCTATAGTAAAAATTCTATATCCATTTGCAAAGTATTTATAAAAAATATTCCCTTGAACTTCTCCTGAAAAATTTGCTCCCTGCAACAGCCTGTTTTCTATGCTGACTTCCGGATACCTGACCGTCTCCCCATTTGTGACTCGCCAGAATGTTACATTAATTGATCTATGTATCTCGTTAAAAGAAGTTATAGATCCCAATAGCAGCACAACACAATATCCTGCCAAAAGCCATTTTTTCCCATCCAGACGGATTTTCTCTAATGTTTCCATACACAAAAGCATTAAGATAAACAATGCCGGGACAGAAGCCCTCATACAGAAATCATAATCGTAGCCAACTTTGATAAACGGACATATTATTAAAATAATGGTAATTAAGTATACCAAAGAATCTTTTTTCCGATATTGGCATACAAAGTATAAATAGATACCAAACTCCAGAAAGTAAAACAAAAGATATCTCAACAACTGTGCTGTAGGTTCCGGATTTGTCAATCCTACGCGCTCCCGCCCTATCTTGCTACCGGATATGTTTCCAATCAGATAGAGAAATACACATCCGCCTATGACCACTACACCTATAATGTTCTGTAGCGTGAATACTTCTTTCCAGCAGCTCCTGTCCGCCTTCACACGCTTTATATACAAATAGATTACAATCGGTATCAATCCCACAAAGGGAATCGTTGATGACAGCATGGTAAAAGCTAAAATAAACAACATATTTTTACAGTTTTTCTGTACCATAATCAAACCAGTCGCCACCCATGCCGGTACCGCTTGATTAAATACCCAGTATAATTGTGCTGTCATAGAGGTAAACTGCATATCGTATGCCCACCATTCCAGATGCGCCGCAAGGCTCAAATCAATGCCCTTTTCTCTCAATATCCATACCCCGACATAATCCAGACCGCTAAAAAAAACAAGGAATGCCACCGGCAGCAAATCCACCTTTTTGCGATATACGCAGATTAAATAATAAACTATGAAAATTCCCAATACCGCCCAAATTACTTGTGCCGTGTATCCTGTTTCCAGACCAAATAATTTTCCAATAAGCGCTGCCGGAAGCCAGAAACCTATGTAATAGATAAGACCTCTGCTTCCATCGTGAGAAATGACAGGCCAGTCGTATTCTACCAGCGCACGAAAGATTGCGCTTCTAACTTCATGGTCGCTGTTTTGATAACACCAGCCGCCTATTCCCGATAAATATACCCATAATGTTATCAGCAATAAAGCTTTTAAGAATGTCTTTATATCCGATTTTTTCAATTGTAAAGACTTATCCCATACATCTTCCGTAAAAGCTTTTACGCAGGCATATGCCGCCGCTGCTCCAAATATGAGTGCCCAATACCACTTCAGCCATCCAATTAAAAAAATCAGTGTTGGCAGCACCAGATACAGGTAAATCAATATATTGACATATATGGATGTTTTTTTCTTTTCCATCAAATTTCTCTCTATACTTTCTTATATATTTTGCACAAAAAAGCCTATATTTTAGCTGTT
>CAZKOR010000370.1:0-2900 GCA_964554405.1 uncultured Bacteroides sp.
ATGCTGCGCTTGCAGGCTCATCAATTTATGAGGTAAGTTACCAGTTTATGCGTGTTGTGAAAGGCTATTTTACATCCGCTTATCTTGATTTTGGGGATCTTGCGGAATGCAATGTACGCGCATATACAACGAAAAAAGGCGAAAATGTATTTTTTGCAAATATTATAAACGAAGAGTGGGGTACAAAGACATACATTATTGCAGATAGAGAGAAGTCTTTTATTGTAATAAATGTTCTCGATGATATGTCAGATATTACGGATGTGAACGATGAGAGGCTGGAACTGCTGGCTGACGCTTTCAATTTTACAGAGATACCCTAAGGAAGCTTTGCGTAGGCAAAAATGAAAATATATAACATATTTTTTGTTGGAAGAGAGGGAAATATAACGATGAAAAAGAATACTGGATATGTGATAAGTATATTTATGGTAGCAGCTATGCTGTGCGGCTTGAGTGGATGCAGTGACAGGAGTGTTAATGATGATGCAGGGCAGGCGATAACCGAAATTGTGGATAAAGAAATTACAGATGAAAAAGCATCATCAGGTGAGGATTTGGATGTGGTAGTGCCAGATCCTGCCAACGATGACTGGTATATGAAAGGGAATATTTATACAGACGATAAAGGAAATCGTTTAGAAGTGTTTTTCAATGATTACGGCACGCTGGAATTTGCTGTCAATGGTCTTTCCATGTATATTACTACTGTTGATAACTTTCAGCAGGAAAATAACTGGAAAATTTACACTTGCGATGATGGAACAATGATTGGTTATTTTCCGGGAGAGCCTGCGCATATTGAAATATGCGATGGCGATTACGCCGGGCTTTATGAGGAAGGCGGCGATAAGACGAATTGAGAAAATGATAGGATTTTAAATAGGTGCTGTGTAGTGCCGGATGAAGAAAGCGTTTGTTGGAAAAATCAATAAACGCTTTTATATTTATTTTACAATTTAGAAACATTTTCGAGGTATACTTGTTATTATTTGAAAGGAAGTGGTTGAAATTGGCTGAAATACTAATTGTGGAGGATGATTTTTCCATTAATGAATTAATACGTAAAAATTTAAGTCTAACAGGACATCACTGTACACAAGCTTTCGATGGACTGTCTGCGGTCACATTACTGGAAAACGGAAGTTTTGATTTAGTTGTGCTTGATATTATGTTGCCCGGACTGGATGGTTATCAGGTTTATGAAAGAACTTCCGGAACTCCGACCATTTTTTTGACAGCGAAAAGTGAATTGAGCGATAAGCTAAAAGGACTTGCTATGGGGGCGGATGATTATTTGACGAAACCATTTCAAATGCTGGAACTGGCAGCGCGGGTGGAAGCAGTGCTACGGCGGACCAAAAAAGTTGAGACAGAATTTAAGATGGGTGATTTAAAATGTGATTTTGTCAGACATCAGGTTTTTCTAAATGGAGCAGTTGTCGAATGTACACCGAAAGAATATGAGCTATTGGAGGTACTAATTAGAAACCGAAATATTGCCCTTTCCAGAGAAAAGCTTTTGGATATGGTATGGGGATATGATTTTGACGGAGGCACTCGTACTGTGGATGTCCATATACAAAGATTGCGCCATAAGCTGCATTTGGAAAATGATATTAGGACAGTATATAAGCTTGGATACAGATTGGAGGTTTATGAGTGAAAAAAAAGATTTTTTTCGTTGCATTGGTTCTTTTTATCGTATTTCTTAATTCGATGATTCTGATAATATCAAATATTATTCTGAAGGATAAACTTTTTGCTGTCCGTGAGAAATGTCTGGCAGAGCATTATGTTATTGCGTCATCTCTGATTGGAGATATGCAGGCTTTGGAACAGAGGGGAAATAATGTGGAAGAAAATATAGACAGCCTGATGCGTTTGTATTCCCGGTATCTGCAAGGAAAAGGAAACGGACTTGCGGTGGCTTTTGCAGGAGAATGGATTTATGAAAGTCCCGCATTTGCGGCGGAAGAAAACATGATTTCTCCGCCGGATACAGGATACAGTCAGGAAAGGCTTGTTTATATGGAAAATGGGAGTTATCCTGTCCTTTGCGTTTATGGCAGTTTTCCGGCTCCGTGGCAGGATTACGGACTTATGTATATTGGGAACCTGAGCGATACCATCCAGTCATGGCGCCATACAAAACATATTCTTTTTCTAACAGGAACCGTGGTAATGTTTATAATGTCATTTTTTCTGTTTCAATTCCTGAATATTATTTTTCGCCCGTTGCGGCAGATTTCCAGTACATCCGCGAAGATTGCAAACGGAAATTATGGCAGCAGGATTCCGGTTCATGGAAAGGATGAAATTTCGAGTGTGGCGTACAATTTTAACCTTATGGCCAAGCAGGTAGAAATTCAGATTCAGCAGCTTGAGGACGTTGCAGAACAAAAACAGCAGTTTATTGACAATTTTTCCCATGAATTACGGATTCCACTGACAGCAATTTACGGATATGCAGAATACATCCAAAAAGCACTAATGTCAGAAGAAGAACGTTATGAATGTACTCAGTTTATCATGTCAGAGTGCAGCAGACTCCAGAATATGGCTTATCAGCTTCTTGATATGGCATTACTTGGCAGAGATGAAATGAAAGACGGCGACTGCTCTTTAAAGGAGCTTTTTGTACAATCAGAAAAAGCTATGCACATGAGGGTAGCGGAAAAGAAAATACGGTTAACCTATGCTTTGTCTCAAGATTATATTGTGAGGGGAAATATGGAACAGCTTCTGATACTGACAAATAACCTGATTGATAATGCAATAAAGGCGAGCCGTCCGGAAGAAGAAATCCGTATTTTGGCGTATTCGGAAGAAGCTAATATTGTTGTGGAAGTGGAGGATCATGGGATTGGCATGGAGACGGAGCAGGTATCCCATATAAA
>CAZKOR010000371.1:0-2896 GCA_964554405.1 uncultured Bacteroides sp.
CTCCGGGCGTTACTTTGCCTTTGAACTTTGCGGAATTAATTGCCGCAAAATATGCGGTTTTTCCTTTAAATTCCGGCTGGCTTAAAATTGCTACCGCTCCGGTCTGCGCCAGTGCTTCCACAATCAAAACACCCGGCATAACAGGTTCTGCGGGAAAATGCCCTGCGAAATAAGGTTCATTATAAGAAACGCACTTTTTCGCTACCGCTTTGACGCCCGGCTCTAATTCTTCAATAGTATCCAGCAGCATAAACGGCTGTCTGTGCGGAATAATTTCCATGATTTCTTTTGCGCTCAAAACTGACATATCCGTTCCCCCTTTATCTATTCACTGTATTTTTTTACAAGGATGCTGGCATTATGTCCTCCAAATCCTAAAGAATTGGACAACGCATACATAAAGTCTCCCTGTACCGGTTCAATACAGTAATCCAAATCACATTCCTCATCCGGCACCTGATAGCCTACTGTCTTATGCAGATAGCCCTCCTGTAATTCTTTTACGCAGGTAACAAATTCAATTGCTCCCGCTGCTCCTAAGAGATGGCCAACCATGGACTTTGTGGAATTAATCTTCATTTCCTTTGCATGTTCGCCGAAAGCAAGTTTAATCGCTCTTGTCTCAAATAAATCGTTATGGTGCGTGCTGGTTCCGTGCGCATTAATGTACATAATATCATCCATGCTGACACCTGCATCTGCCACTGCATACTCCATGGCTTTCGCAGCGCCGGAACCGTCCTCTGCGGGGGATGTAATATGATAGGCATCCGCAGAACATCCATATCCGACTACTTCCGCATAGATTTTTGCGCCCCTTTTCTTAGCATGTTCTAACTCTTCCAAAACGACAATCGCTGAACCTTCTCCCATTACAAAACCGCTTCTCTCTTTGTCAAAAGGAATGGAACATCTTGCCGGGTCATCTGATGAAGTAAGCGCTGTTAAAGCAGTAAATCCGGCAATACCAATAGGAGTCACGCTGCTTTCCGTTCCTCCGGCTATCATAACTTCCGCATCTCCATACTGAATGGTACGATATGCTTCACCAATGGAATTGGTTCCTGTTGCACATGCCGTTACCACGTTAATGTTTTTTCCTTTTAAACCAAACTGAATAGACACATTTCCTGCTGCCATATTGCAAATCATAAGCGGCACTAATAATGGTTCTACTCTAGAAGGTCCTTTTTCCAACAATTTGGAATGCGCTCTCTCCATTGCCTGCAAGGAACCGATGCCTGAACCAACGGAAACGCCCACACGGAAAGCATCTTCTTTTTCCATATCAAGTCCTGCATCTTCCATTGCTTCTTTCGTTGCCGCTACCGCATACTGGCAGAATAATTCCATTCTTTTTGCAGCTTTGAAGTCCATAAAGTTTTTACCCTCAAAACCTTTGACCTCTGCCGCAAGTTTGCATTTATATTCCGAAGCATCAAATTTTGTAATTTCACCGAAGCCTGTCTTTCCTTCTTTTACGCCGTTCCAAAATTCATCTACACTCAATCCAATCGGGGTAATTGCCCCCATACCTGTCACTACTACTCTTCTACTCATTTTATAACCCTTATTCCTTTCTCTAAATTGCCATTCCGCCATCTACGGAAATTACTTGTCCCGTAATATAGGACGCCTTATCGCTTGCCAGAAAAGCAACCGCTTCCGCAATATCTTTCGGTGTTCCGACTCTTCCAAGCGGAATCTGCTGCAGTGTTGCTTCCTTTGCCGAATCGGTCATTGCCTGAGTCATATCCGTATCAATATATCCCGGTGCAACCGCATTAACCGTAATATTCCGGCTTGCCAGTTCTCTTGCTATGGATTTCGTCAATCCGATAACACCTGCCTTGGAGGCAGCATAGTTAGCCTGTCCGGCATTACCTAAAACTCCTGAAACGGAAGAAAGATTAATAATTCTTCCTGCCTTTTGTCTTAAAAACGGACGGTACATATGCTTCATCGTATTAAATGTACCTTTCAGGTTTGTTGCAATAACCGCATCAAAATCTTCGTCTGTCATTTTAATCATAAGATTGTCTTTTGTAATGCCCGCGTTATTGACTAAAATATCAATATGTCCAAACTCGGCAAGCATATCTGTTATCATTTTTCCACAGGCATCAAAATCGGCCACCGAACACTGTACTGCAGCTGCCTTTCTTCCCATGCCCTCTATTTCCTGAACAACTTCTTTCGCCTTTTCCTCGGAACCGTTATAATTAACAATCACATCTGCACCGTATTCTGCAAGCGTCAATGCAATCTGCCGTCCGATTCCCCGTCCTGCGCCTGTTACCAGAGCAACTTTTCCTGTCAACATCTTAACAACCTCGCCTTTCTCTCAGAATGTGAAATTATAATTTCACATTTTCCAAATCTTCCACCTTTTCTACATTCAGAACTTTTACATCCCGGTTAATTTTCCGCATAAATCCTGACAACGTCTTACCCGGTCCGATTTCAATAAAAGTATCCACGCCATCTGCAAGCATTCTCTCAATTGTCTGCTGCCATTTTACGGAAGAGGAAACCTGTTTCTCTAATAAAGGCTTTACATCCTCTGTTTTCTTCACATAATCAGCAGTTACATTGGCAATATACGGAATCTGAATCTCATGAATCTCTACTCCTTCCAATTCCCCTGCCAGCTTTTCTCCTGCACCTGCAAGCATCGGTGAATGGAAAGGTCCGCTTACTTTTAACGGTACACATCTTTTTGCACCTGCTTCGCCGAGTTTCCCTGCCGCCGTTTGTACAGCCTCTTCTTCACCGGTAATGACTATCTGTCCCGGGCAGTTGTAGTTCGCTATTGTCACCGTACCGGGCGTCTCTTCACAAATTTTTTCTATCACTTCCGTATCCAGTCCGAGAACCGCTACCATGGCACCGCCAT
>CAZKOR010000372.1:0-2887 GCA_964554405.1 uncultured Bacteroides sp.
GCCGTACCGATACCTTTCTTGGTAAAGATTTCCAAAAGCAGGCAGTGCGGAATCCGTCCATCGAGGATATGTACACGGTTTACGCCGTTTTTAATCGCACTCGTGCAGTTATTCAGTTTCGGAAGCATACCGCCGCCGATAAATCCCTCTTCAATCAGTTTATCCGCCTGAGAAGTAGAAATTCTGGATATAAAAGAACTTTTATCATTGATATCCTTATATAATCCCTCAATATCAGTTAAAAACGCCAGTTTTTCAGCCCCGACCGCCTTTGCTACGGCACACGCTGCATCATCGGCATTGATGTTATAGGTCTGAAAATGGTCATCCATTCCAATCGGAGCTACAATCGGCAGAAAATCTTTTTCAATCAAATCAAACAATACTTTCGGATTTACTTCCCTGATATCGCCTACGAAACCGATATCCTGACCATCAGCATATTTCTTATCAACCTTTAAAAGACCGCCATCCTTGCCGCTGATGCCGACTGCTTTGACACCAAGTTCCTGCACCATGCTCACAAGGCTTTTATTTACTTTATTCAGCACCATTTCGGCAATTTCCATCGTTTCAGCATCTGTTACACGCAATCCGTTAATAAACTCCGCTTCCTTACCGACTTTGCCGACCCACCGGCTGATTTCCTTGCCGCCGCCATGAACGATAATAGGCTTAAAACCTACCAGTTTTAACAGCGTTACATCCTTGATGACATTCTTTTGAAGTTCCTCATTGCTCATGGCGCTGCCGCCGTATTTTACGACGATGTATTTTCTGTTAAATTTCTGAATATATGGAAGCGCTTCAATCAGTACCTCCGCTTTTGATAAGATGGTGTTCATATCGTTTTCCATAAGTTTTGGTTCCTTTCATCTTTCATGATTCTATCATTCAGATTCTTTGATTCGGTCAATCTGCTCGTATTCCTGCTGCTTACTGTCAAATATATTTAAGTAGGCACAAACCTCTTTCGCAAAATCTACAAACGCATACCCTTGTGCCGTTATCAGATTTCTGTCCACAACTATCCGCTTTTGAACATAGTTTTTCCGGTTAAAAGGGTCTTCACATCCTAAACTCTGTATCTTTTCTGCGGAACAGGATGTCGTGTATGCATATCGGTCAAGGATTCCCGCACGTCCGAGAAACTGCGGTGCAAAGCAGATTGCCGCCACTAACTTCCCCGTCTCTAACATTTTAAGCGCCAGTCTGCAGATGCCGTTCTGCTCATTATTGATTGGACCTCCCGGTATAATAAGTGCTTCATATTTATCAGGAGCTTCTTTTTCACTAATCTCATCAATCCGGAAATCCGGAAAATAGTGCAAGCCTGATTGCGCCGTCAATTTATCAAGACTCTCAGATATAGAAATGATATCCCGTTTTCCGGTATTTTTTATTCTATGAAGTAAAAGGCTTATCTCAAAATCAGCCATACCCTCATAAATATAACATAATATTTTTCCCATACCTTTTCTATCTTAATCCCCATTCCGGAGCGTTTAGCGACGGGGCGGCGAGAAATTTGCGAAAGCAATTTCTCGTCTGCCATCAGAGCTATTTGTGACGCTCCTGCACAAATAGCCAAACGAACTTGTTCGTTTTGTGATAAAATCAGCATATCAATGTGATTTTTCACACTACCTTTCCGCCATTAACTGCGGTAGTCCGCATTGATTTTAACATAATCAAATGTAAGGTCGCAACCCCACGCAGCCGACTCGGCATTTCCGCAATTCATATCCGCTAGAATTCTTACTTCCGGAGAAGAAAGAATCTGTGTCGCTTCCTCCTCGCTGTAATCTAACATAACGCCGTTTTTATATGCAGGCAGGCTCTTTTCCTCATTTTCCAAATAAAGGTCTACCAGATTCGGGTCAAACTCCACGCCCGAATAACCAAGTGCGCAAAAAGCCCTGCCCAAATTGGCATCATGCCCAAAAATAGCGGCTTTTGTCAGATTGGAACTGATTACGGAACGGCTTAAAATCCTCGCATCTTCTTTTGTCTTTGCATGGATGACTTTTACCTCAAATAACGCCGTAGCGCCCTCGCCGTCTCCAGCCATTTTCTTTGCCAATGTCTCATTGATATAGTGAAGCGCTTCTCTGAATTTTTCGTAATCTTCATTTTTTGTAGTAATTTCAGGATTACCCGCCATACCGTTTGTTAAAATGATAAGTGTGTCATTTGTGGATGTATCGCCGTCCACTGATATCATATTAAAGGTATCTTTCACATCTTCGCGCAAGGCTTCCTGTAACAGTTCTTTGGAAATAGCAATGTCCGAAGTGATAAATCCAAGCATAGTACACATATTCGGATGAATCATGCCGGAGCCCTTACACATACCGCCAAGCGTCACCGTCTTTCCGCTGATTTCAATCGTGACTGCCGCCTGTTTTGATATTGTATCAGTCGTCATAATGGCTTCCGCCGCCATCTGCCCTGCTTCTATCGTATCTGTCTTTTTCTCCGCAAGCACTTTTATGCCTGCCACTATCCTGTCCACCGGAAGCTGCATGCCGATAACGCCGGTAGATGCCACGAGCACCGCATCCTCTGAAACCTGTAAACACTCTGCCACCGCCTGTGCAGTCTTTTTACAGCACTCATATCCCTCGCTTCCGGTACAGGCATTGGCAATGCCCGCATTCGCAACAACAGCGTGTACCGCCGGAGAATGTGCCACAATCTCCTTATCCCATAAAACAGGAGCCGCTTTAACCATATTACTCGTAAAAACGCCTGCTGCCGTACACGGCGTCTCACTGTAAATAAGCGCCATATCCTTTCTGTTCTGATATTTAATCGCAGCCTCCACACCTGCTGCCTCAAAGCCTTTCGCTGCGGTAACGCCGCCTTCTATAATATTCATTGTAAT
>CAZKOR010000373.1:0-2862 GCA_964554405.1 uncultured Bacteroides sp.
TATGCCGGGGAGCATATTTGGGGATAAGTTTGGGTATGAAATGCAAAAAGAAATAGCGGGTTATATGAAGGACTATTATGCCGGAGAAGTTGGCAAAGAGGAAGTTGAAGATTATTTTTATGAATGCTGTGCTTCCATGAGAGTATACCGGGCTCAGACACGGCAGACAACGGGAATTGATGAGAAAGATAATACACAAATTATTAGCCAGATTTATGAGATGTTTGCAAAAGAAAATCAAAGAATGACAAATTATGCAAACTATCAAGAAGGATTGAAAGTTAATTGTGAGTATGGCGGAAATGAGCAGGTAGAGGATTGGTGTTACTATAATTCCGATTATTATTATCAAGGCGAACAAACACATCAGTTTCTAAAAGATATAACGCATAAAATGGCGGAACAATGGAATATTCCCGCTATTGATACCGAAGATATTGAGAAAAAATCAAAGTTGACATTGGACGGAAATTTTGACTTCAATAGTGGCTGGAATCATCACTTTAGACGGCAGCATAGCCGTAGCAGTATAGAGGATGAAAGCCTTGCACCGCCAAAGGGATTTAAGATGTATTATAAAGAGAATAATAACAGCTCTGGTTTAGGAATGCTGGCAATATGGGCGGGAGAAAATAGAAAAGAAATAGACGTACCTTTTCAAATAATTCCCGGCAGTTTAAGGGGACAAATTTATAATGTTTCTGATCTAGTAAAATTTTCAAAGAACGAAACAACGTATTGGGAAGAATATAATGCTTTTTGCAAAAACTTTGATATATTTACTCGTTCGTATGCTTATGCAAGTGGTATCAATATGCAGACTGGAAAGTATATACTTGCTTATGAGTAAGATACAGAAATAAGATTTTAGGCAAGAGGAATGAGGTATGTTTATATTAAATTTTAGCAACAGATTTTGGCAGACATCAGTAACACCTATTAACGACAAAAGCGGTAAGGGTATGTTAAAAAAGGCAGGCATTGACACGAACAGCAAACAATACCAAGTCCAAGCGGAAGTGAGTAAAAAAAGAGATTCAGTAGAAATTTCGTCTGCTGCATATAGGAAAAATGTCACAGAGAAAAAAATGTCTGCGACATCAGGCAAGGATACATTAGGAATAACAAGAGGAGATACAGATAATTCGTTTGTTATTCATTTTTCGGATTCAGCAATGGTTAGCAGGGCTGTTTCCAGAGGGTACATCACAGTTAATGGTGTGGAATTAAAGCTGTCAGACGAAACGAAGCAGCAGCTATTAAAGGTAGATGAACAGGCAAAAGCAGAACGAGAGAAAGCATACAATGACTATGTTATGCAGCATGAAATGGCAGTTGCAAAGCAACAGAGCGAAACATGGAAAAATGCATTTGGTAATATGACAGACGCCATTGATATCCTTGAAGAACTTTCTAACACAAAAGCGATGTCTAAACAATATGAGAGTGCTTTAAAAGCGTATGAAAATACGCAAGGTGGGGTAAGCTGGCCGCAGTTTGAATGGAAAACATTTGATACACAAATGAAGGTTTCCGTTGAGGATAGCATAAAAATTGAGGATATTTCTAAAGGGGAAATAATAATCGGAGGAAATATTTAAGTAGAGGCATAGAAAAGTGCCTGAAAGGTACAAATGAGGTGGTGGAATAGGACGTTTACTTATATTGGAATTTAATGACAATGAAACGGATATTTTTAAAGAAGTATTGGAAGTTATAGAAAAACATCCTGACTTTAAAAAGTATGAACTGTGTCCAGAACCGGCATTACAGATTCCGGGTCTGGAAATCCACCTTGCCCGTAGGAAGATTTTCCGGGACCGGCAGGAGATCAGCCTGACAGCCAAGGAGTTTGACATCCTGTGCTTCCTTGCTGCCAATCAGGGGAGGGTAATGACTTATGCACAGATATATGAGCAGGTATGGGGTGATTATATGCAGGATATCGAAAATAATACCATTGGATATCATATCTGCCACTTAAGGGAAAAACTTTTTGCTGCCTCACCATGTTCTTCATTCGATATACGGTGTGTAAGGGGTATTGGCTACTGCTTTGAACTGCTTCCTGAAAAAGAATTATTTTAAGGAATATATTGATACAGTCCTATTTTTTGGCGGGGCTGTTTTTTTATTCAGTAAGTTGACCCATAAAATGTGACAGCATTCAATTGGAAAAAAATGTAGATTTGTCATTATACGTTGTCTGAATTTGCGTTTTTCCCAATTAAATCCCAAGGGAAACCTCGTTCAATCCTAATTAGGCTTTTGTATACTCGTGAAGTAACTGTAAATATAGTTCAGAGAGGGCTGCGGCAGATGGAAATGATCTCATGTGAGGCGTACTATTACAGGATCGGCAGCAGCATCCGCAGGAATCGGCAGGAAAAAGGTCTTACACAGGAAGAGCTTGCAGAGGCGGCAGGCTTATCTCTCAAAATGATACAGAAACTTGAGGGAGGACAGAAAGGATTTCGTATGGAAACGGTCATCAGGATTGCAGAGACTTTAGGCGTTTCCATTGGGAGTCTTGCCGATATGCAGGGAGAGGATGAAAAGACTGTTTCCTGCCGGGAGATGTTCTATGAGCTGGTCAGAGATAAAACCGTTGAGGAAATAAGGTACGCAGTAGGGATTGTGGATTCCGTATTTAAGTTACATAAGCAATATCTGGAATAAAAAGAAACGCCTGTATGTTTGCAGTATTCAAAAAGGATATTTTTATTGTTTCCAGTTTTAGCGTACAAAAGTGATTTCAATATTTAAGAAGGGGCGTTGTTCTAATAAGGGCAGCGTCTTTTTTTGTGATGTTTTTTAGCTGTTTTATGTACGAAAAACAAAAATGAGAACAAACATATCCAT
>CAZKOR010000374.1:0-2845 GCA_964554405.1 uncultured Bacteroides sp.
TATTATCAACATTTCGCAAATCGTGCGGATTGAGCCTTACGGCAGATGGACTTATGTGGTGAAGTTTAAAGATACGGATGAAACCGCATTGATGACGGCGCAGAATTATGAGAAAATCAAAAAAATGTTTGCATAAGAAAATTTAAAAAAATTATTGACAATGGAAATTATCGGTGCTACAATCCATTTCATAAGAGCAAAGGTGCTATGAAGAAATTCATGGCACCTTTTTTTAGATGTGGAGCAATGGCGCTTGTAGACAGCAAGGGTATTGTCTCCACATTTTTATGTGAGGAGGAAAAATTATGACAGAAGAAATGATGAGTGCTGTAAGCGGTGAACTTTTCGGCGTCTGGTTTTTGATTGGCGCTGCCTTGGTTTTCTGGATGCAGGCGGGCTTTGCAATGGTGGAGACCGGTTTTACCAGAGCCAAAAATGCAGGTAATATCCTGATGAAAAACCTGATGGATTTTTGTATCGGTACGGTTGTTTTTATCCTGATTGGTTTCGGGTTATTGCTTGGTGAAGATGTAGCCGGGTTAATCGGAAAACCCGGATTTGATATTTTCACAAGTTACGCAGATTTTGACTGGTCCAATTTTGTATTCAACCTTGTATTCTGTGCGACAACCGCAACGATTGTTTCCGGTGCAATGGCGGAAAGAACAAAGTTTTTATCTTACTGTATTTATTCAGGCGTGATTTCAGCCTTGATTTATCCGATTGAAGCGCACTGGATTTGGGGCGGCGGCTGGCTTGCGCAGATGGGCTTCCACGATTTTGCCGGTTCCTGTGCAATACATATGGTCGGCGGTATTTCCGCTTTAATTGGTGCGAAAATATTAGGACCGCGTATCGGTAAATTTACGAAGGGCAAAGAGGGAAAAGTAAAAGTAAATGCATTCCCCGGACATAACCTTCCGATAGGATGCCTCGGCGTATTTATTTTATGGCTTGGCTGGTATGGATTTAATGGCGCGGCATGTACAAGTCTGGAACAGTTGGGTTCTGTTTTTGTAACAACAACGATTGCTCCGGCGATTGCGACGGTAGTGTGCATGATTTTTACATGGGTAAAATATGGTAAGCCGGATGTCTCTATGTGTTTGAACGCTTCTCTGGCAGGTCTGGTTGCGATTACGGCTCCTTGTGACGTGACGGATGCAGCGGGTGCGATAATTATCGGTGCAGTTGCCGGGCTGCTTGTTGTATTCGGCGTTTGGTTCTTGGATTATAAACTTCATATTGACGACCCGGTAGGTGCGGTTGCAGTACACTGCCTGAATGGAATCTGGGGTACGATTGCCGTTGGTCTTTTTGCAACAACATCCGCTCCAGACAATGACAGTGTTGTAGGTTTGTTTTATGGCGGCGGATTCACCCAGTTAGGTTTACAGCTTCTGGGCTTCGCGGCGGTAGCGGCATGGACAGCGGTTACGATTACAATTGCATTCTTTGTGATTAAAGCGCTTGTCGGATTACGTGTCAGCGAGGAAGAAGAAATTGTAGGTCTGGATTCCTGTGAGCATGGTTTAGCGTCAGCTTACTCCGGATTCAGCATCATGGATATTTCTAACACGATGACAATGGAAATAAATGAAAACACCAGTCTTGGTACGGAGAATTACGAAGAGGCTTCTGCGGTACAAAAAGATGCGGCAGTACCGGTTATTGCAGAATATATGACAGCAGGAACCGGAATGTATAAAGTTGCTATTATTGCGAAATTGTCCAGATATGACCATTTGAAGAAAGCAATGAATGAACTCGGCGTAACCGGGATGACGGTAACACAGGTTATGGGATGCGGTATTCAAAAAGGTTCAGGCGATGTATATCGTGGCGTTGAAATAGATGCTACACTGCTGCCGAAAGTAAAAGTAGAAGTGATTGTCAGCAAGATTCCGGTTGAAGCAGTTATTGCAGCAGCTAAGAAAGCGCTTTATACCGGACATATCGGAGATGGTAAGATTTTCGTTTACAATGTAGCAAAAGTAGTAAAAGTCCGTACGGGAGAAGAAGATTATGCAGCCCTGCAGGACGTAGAATAGTCATTCACTTAAATCCCTTAGTTTGTATACATGCGGACTCCCCGGTGCTTCCACCACCGGGGAGTTTGCGTTTTGAGAAGCACGGGCGCTTACATAATTACTGCTATGATTCGTTTTTTATAGGAACTATGGTGAGTGTTTTTTTCATAGAAGAGAGCAGTTTTAAAACAGTAGATAAATGTGGGTCGGTTTTTCCGCTTTCCATGCGTGCAATGACGGACTGCTTGATACCACTGATGGATTCTAAATCGCGTTGGGACAAATTTTGTAATTTCCTTGTTTGGATTATTTCACCTACCAGTTTTGCCACAAAATCATTTTCAGCTCTTTCTTCGGGTGTATAATGCTGCTCTCTGTAAGAACTCCAGCTTTCACCCAGTGGGGATTTGTTCATTGTGTTATTCATGTGCAACACTCCTTTTCTTAAAATCATGCATTCGCTTTTTGGCTTTTGCAATTTCTCTTTTTGGTGTTTTCTGTGTTTTTTTCATAAAGCAGCTCAACAGAATAAAGGCGTCTTTTTCATAATAGAAAAACAGAATTCTATCTCTTAAAGGGCGTAACTCCCATATCTCACCCTCAAGATGTTTCATATAGGGTTCACCGGCAGATGTTCCATACATCCTGAGTATTTCAATATACTGGTCAATTTTATTAAATTTTATTCTGTCTTCTTTACTGTGTAGAGATTTTTCTTTTAAATCATTTAAATAATTTTTGACGGGTTCTTCTCCGTTTTTATCTTGATAGAAATATACTTCGTACATTGTACTCCTTTCTTTGATGATAGCTTA
>CAZKOR010000375.1:0-2834 GCA_964554405.1 uncultured Bacteroides sp.
CACAAGCCCGACAATATCGAATTTATCAATATAATAGCCCACTGTCTCGCTGACTCTCCTCACATAATCTCTTTCGATCAGCAACTCCATCATCATTCCATCTTTATCATCAGATGTTTTAAATGAAGCGTAAAAATCCTGATAAGTCGGATATTGCGTCAAAATATTATTCTTTACACAGCTTTCAATATTCTGCTTGATAAGGTTACCATTTTCATCTGTGTAACGCACTTCCTCTCCGTCTATGGTCACATCCACACCATTCACTTTTACTTTCTGAATATGTCCTTTCGATTTTCCTTTATCTTCACCATTCTCACCTGTTTCCTTCTGTGGGCTTCCTTTAGGGAATGAGCCATCCTCTCCGACTGCCATAACCGCCACTGGGTCTCCATCAAACCCCGGATCCTCAAACTGATGATAATTTGATCTGAAGTCTAAAATTGTAAAATGCAGCTTACTCTTCTTCTCTTCATCAATCATAAAGCTTTCATTAATTCTTGTTCCTCTGCCGATTGTCTGTTTAAATTCTGTCATAGAACCGATCGATTTATCCAGAACAATCAATTCACAGGTCTCTGAATCAACACCTGTAGACAATAATTTGCTAGTAACGGCAATGACAGGATATTTTGTATTGGGGTCAGTAAAATTTTCCAGTTCTGCTTTTCCAATCTCATCATCACCGGTAATCTTCATTATGTATTTGCTGTTTTCCCGCACTAAATCTGAATTGAGATTTTTCAGTTTCAAAACCATTGCATCCGCATGATCAATATTTTCGCAGAATACAATCGTTTTTGCGTATCTGCAATTATTATCTTTCATATAATCTGTAATTCTCTTTGCAACAATCTCCTGCCTTTCTTCTACCACTATAGTTCTGTCAAAATCCTTCTGCGTATAAACTCTGTCTTCTACCGGATTACCCTCTATATCCAATTTCCCTGCCGGCGGTCTATATCCTTCTTTATCAATATTAAGTTCCACAGAAATAACTCTATAAGGAGCTAAGAAACCATCCTCAATGCCCTGCTTCAATGAATAAGTATACAACGGCTTGTCGTCTGTCTCCGCACAAAAATAATTAATATTGGATACATCTTCTGTTTCCTTTGGTGTTGCAGTCATTCCAAGCTGTGTTGCAGAATAAAAATATTCCAGTATCTCGTGCCAATTAGAATCTAGATCAGCAGAACCTCTATGGCACTCATCCACAATAATCATATCAAAGAAATCAGGCGGAAGTTCCTTATAATAGTCTTTGTCTTTGCTCTTTAACTGTTGATAAAGTGCTGTATATACTTCATAAGCAGTATCCTTCTTTATATTTGCACTTTTCATTTTCACCATAACACCAGCATCCATAAATGGTTTAAAATCCTTCTGCATTGTCTGGTCTGCAAGTGCATTTCTATCAACCAAGTACAGGATTTTCTTTTTTGTCTTGCTCTTCCACAATCTCCACACAATCTGAAATGCGGTGAAAGTTTTTCCTGTTCCTGTCGCCATAACAAGAAGCATCCTGCTCTTTCCCTGTGCGATTGCATCAATCACCCTGTTAATTGCAATTCTCTGGTAGTATCTTGGCTTCTTAGGCCTTGCTTTTGACGCATCAATATAATAAGGCTGATTAATCAGTCTTATTTCATCCTCTGTTAAGCCCTTTTCTCGGATATACCTATCCCACAATTCTTCCGGATATGGGAAATCCTGCATTTTCAATTTGTCTTTATTTTTATGGATGATCATGTCTTCTTCGACTAAATCTATCCCGTTTGTCGCATATGCAAAAGGAATATCCAGAATCTCCGCATATTCAAGTACCTGCTGATACCCTTCCATAGCACTATGATCTACTCCCTTTGCTTCCACTAATGCCAAAGGAATGTTGTCTTTAAACAGAAGAAGATAATCTGCTTTTTTCTTATCTCCCCTTGACACTTTATCACCATCAATATTTACCCTGCCATCCGTAAAATAATATTCCATAATGACATTATCAGAGTTTTCTTTTCCCCATCTTTCCTGAATGACTGGAGTTATGTACTTCTTTTTCGTATTTTCTTCATTCTTCTGTTGCTCTGCAATTTCTTCAGGTGTCAAACGCATAATTCATTCCTCTTTTTTCTGTTGTATTATATTACTGTCCGACATACTTACTATTTTTGGGCGTTGTCTACTATACGTCTTCATTTTGCTTTTCTAAACCAATCATAGCACATACGTTCTTATTTCTCAACCATATTTTATGAAATAAAATGCAAATAGATATGTTAAACAGAACAAAATCGTCACATTTTCCTGAATCTTTCTGCTATACTCCTGTATCCTCTGTTAAAAACTTTATCACGTTCTTATGAACGATGCCATCTCTGGAAAAATCAGCCTTGTCCATAGAAATAACATACTTCGGAAAATTGTCTGAAATGCTCCGAAAGGCTCCAAATTCTCTATCGATCACAGACTGATCCGCTAAATAATACGCCACTTGATAGTACTCTCTCTGATCGCCTTTAACCGCCACAAAATCTACCTCTCCACCTGGAATTTTCCCGACATACACTTCGTAATCCCGGATTCTCAGTTCATTGTAAACAATATTCTCAAGCATTGCGCCCATTTCCAACTTATAGCCGCTGTTATGAATGCGCCCCAGTCCCAAATCCGTCAAAAAATATTTATCCAATGTTGTCAACAACTGCTTCCCGCGAATATCGTACCGCTGCGTTTTGCTTACGATCAGGGATGATTGTATATGCTCCAGATAATTATACAACGTCTGTGCACTGACCATACGGTTAACGCTTTTAAAATAGTTCAGAATGCCTTTC
>CAZKOR010000376.1:0-1466 GCA_964554405.1 uncultured Bacteroides sp.
GCAGTGACAAGGATACGCTTTTTAAAATGAAAGAGGTCTGGTCTTATCTTGGAAAAAGTTTTTCGGATGCGGAAAGATATTTAAAAAAGATACGGAAAGCGAACGGGTCGGAAGAATATCTTTCGGCGGTCAGAGGGGTGTTTGCGTGCGGCATAGAAAGTTTATAGATGATAACAAAGAGGACTTAAAGCTTATTTTTCGCAGAATTGCAAGGTTAATGTAAGGTTCGTGCAACGTTAATGTAAGATTAGGATGATACCATAGTCTCATAAAAAGGAGGTTTCGCGATGAGCAACTATGTAATCGAGACAAAAAATCTTACTAAACAATACGGAGCACAGAAAAGCGTTGCTGATCTGAATATCCATGTCCAAAAAGGGCGTATCTACGGTCTGCTTGGCAGAAATGGGGCGGGAAAGACAACAACAATGAAAATGCTGCTTGGTCTGACACAGCCTACTTCCGGGGAAGTGACAATATGGGGTAAGCCTTTACAGGTGAATGAAAAAAAGCTGTTGCCCCGTATTGGCAGTCTGATTGAATCCCCCGGCTTCTATCCCAATTTGACTGCTACGGAAAACCTGCGCATTTTTGCTGCATTGCGGGGAGTACCGAACCGCAATGCAATTAAGAATGCACTTGATCTGGTAGGGCTGCCTTACAAAGATAAGAAGTTGTTTTCCCAGTATTCACTTGGTATGAAGCAGCGGCTGGCGATTGCCCTTGCCGTTATGCATGATCCGGAGCTTTTGATTTTGGATGAACCGATCAATGGTCTTGACCCGATTGGAATTGCGGAAGTACGGTCTTTTATACGTGACCTTTGCAATGAGCACGGAAAAACAATTTTGATTTCCAGCCATATTCTTTCAGAGATTGCATTATTGGCTGACGATATTGGGATTATTGATCACGGCGTTTTGTTGGAAGAAGAAAGTCTTGCTGAACTGGAAGCAAAGAGCAGCAAACATATCCGATTTATTGTTTCTGATACGGCACAGGCGGCAAGAATTTTAGAACGTATCTTCCATGAAAACCAATTTACCATACAGGACGATCACAATATACAAGTGCATAATCTTGATTTACCAATAGGAAAAATTATTACTGCATTTGTAGAAAATAGCTTAGAAGTATCGGAAGCCGCAACCTCGGAAGAAAGCCTTGAAGATTACTTCAAGCGTGTAACAGGGGGTGAGGGGATTGCTTAAACTGATCATCTGCGAATTTGCTAAATTAAAGCGGAAAAAGTTTATTTTACTCGTTATGCTTTCCGCATTTATATTTCCGATACCTGTTACAGTGATGATGACGACACCGCAAATGGCCGGGAGATTTGACAATGATATTGAAATTTTTAACGCCTGCTTCCAGTTTATTATGGGATATGGTGTGGAACTGCTTTTGCCCTGTGTGATTGGAGTGATAGCTGCTGTGCTGTTTTTTATGGAGCGGGATAATGACAC
>CAZKOR010000376.1:1566-2833 GCA_964554405.1 uncultured Bacteroides sp.
CTTTGGAGTGCGGGCGATATGGCGAGGCATGGGGTGATAGAGAGTGTGGGAGTGCTTGCCTATCTGCAGCCCACAACCTTTCAGACAATCGCCATTCTGGGTGTCTGGGCTGTCGTTTCGGTCATAGTCATTGATCATCTGTATAAAAAGAGGAGGGATTAATATGTTTCGTATGGTTAAGACCGAAATATGGAAACTGAAACGCTATCATATGATATGGGCAGGCGTTTTCCTGATGCTGCTTTCCGTTTTATTGACAGTGTTTTCCACCACGGCATTGGACGGTACTGTTTGGACATTCTCCTTTTTTGCGGAGCAGGTACTTAAAAACAATATTACAATGATTTTTCCTATGTGCATTACTTTACTTGCCGGATATATCATAGCAAGGGAAGAAAGGGATGATACACTGAAAAGCATTTTGACGATACCTGTTTCTTATAGCAGCTTATTGTGTGGGAAACTGTTTGTATGTGCGTTGCTGTCTTTGTTTTTGGGGCTGGTAAGTGCGACATTCACAGTAATTGCCAATTTGTTGATGGGATTTCCGGGACTTTCTATCACATCAGTATTACAGACATTTATTCAGTTTATTTTGAACTGCCTGTTTCTATATATTGCTGTAATGCCAGTAATAGCAGTAACTACTCGCATATCCAACGGACATATGATAGGTACAATCATTGCATTTGCTTATGGATATGGGGGAATGTTTGCCGCAGGGAATATGACACTTGCCAATATCTATCCAATTACAGCGAGCATGGGACTGATACAGTACCGAAGCTATGATGAAGCTGTTCACTGGAATATCGGGCTATGTGGGTTGAGCATGATTGTAGTTTTGCTGGTTTCTGTGGTTATTGTGATGACAACAAAAAATGTTTCACCAGCAAGAACAGTTAAGAAGCAGAAAAAAATCATTACAAAAAAAGGTTGGTAGATAAGGAGTTTTGCACATGAAAAAAGGAATATTGTTTGGAATTGGTGCGGTTGTTTTAGTAGCTGTATGTGTTTGCATTTTATTTCTCTCAGAAGCAGGCAGCACATACTATTATTCACAAATTGATAATAGCAAAATTGAACAGGTTGAATCAAGAGGGGGCGTAATTAACTTCAGCGGGAGTATGGATTACTCATACACTTTATTTTCTTACAACGAGAATGGAAAGGGAAAAGATATTACATTCGGTACATCAAGAGAACTGAAAGAGGGAGCTTTTATCTGCTTAACAGTAATGCCAATCCGAGGTGTTATTGAATGGAG
>CAZKOR010000377.1:0-2821 GCA_964554405.1 uncultured Bacteroides sp.
TGCTTATAGTTTTTTTCAGCAAACCATAAAAAATCCTTATCGAAGGTTAAATAATCCTGCATTGTCTTAGTCGGAGCTGAATATCCTTTACTTTCCTTTATAATCACATTTTGTGATTTCAAAAAAATTATATCATCTCACCTATCTGTGCTCAACAACAACTTGTTGATGAGTAAAACCGAATATGCTATGATAAATATCGGCAATGAAGTAATTTATTAAATCGGAATGCCGGAGGACAAGGTTATGGCTGTTTCAAATATAAAAGCTGTATTTCAGAGTAATATACAAGATGTATGGAATATAGTTACTTCGCTGGAGAACTATCAATGGCGCAGTGACTTGAGCAAAATTGAGATAATAAGCGAAAAGCAATTTGTTGAATATGCAAAGAATGGGTATGCTACTACCTTTACAATTACTGTTTCCGAGCCATTTAAACGTTGGGAATTTGATATGGAAAACAGCAATATGAAAGGGCATTGGGCAGGTATTTTCGCTGAAAAAGACGGAAAGACAGAAATTGATTTTACGGAAGATGTAACTGCAAAAAAACTGATTATGAAGCCCTTTGTGAAAGCATTTTTGAAAAAGCAGCAAGAGTTATATGTATCTGATTTAAGAAAAGCATTACAATAACAATTTAAATTTATGGAGGTATACCATGAATATTTATGAAACATCCCCTGTACTTGAAAATGAAACGTTCAAATTAAGATTAACAGAAAATGAAGATTGTGATGATTTGTTACAAGTTTATAGCGACAAAAATGCTTTGCCGTTTTTTAACAGTGATAATTGCGACGGAGATAATTTTTACTATGCAACAAAAGAAAGAATGGCAGAAGCTCTTGACTTTTGGAAGTTATCTTATGAAAACCGCTGGTTTGCCAGACTTTCTATTATTGATAAATCAACATCAAGCGTAATTGGAACAATCGAACTTTGTTTAAGAGCTTCTGAAGATGAATTTAACAATATGGGTATTTTAAGAGTTGATGTAAGAAGCGACTATGAAAAGGAAAATATGTTGTACGACATTATAACGCTTATTATACCTCACATGCCGGAAATGCTAGGGTGTAACGGAATACTTACGAAAGTTCCTATCTATGCAGTTGAAAGAATGAAAGCAATTCAGAAAGCAGGGTTTACTAAGTCCGAACATTTGTTGATAGGTAAGACCGGATATGCTTATGATGGATATTGGACGATGTAGTAAATCGAAATTTACAGATTAAATACTTGAAAGAATTTGGAGGGACTCCATTATCAGTCCCTCCAACCAAAATAATTAAAATTTATACATTTTACTTCACATCCCAACTAACTAGGGCGTAACAGAAGATACAAGTTGTCCGTTTTCGTATGTGTCCGTACGTGTAACAACTTCCGTTTGACTCTCCTCATCATACTGATATACAATCTCCGTATAGGATTTGGTAGATTCATCATAATCCTTAACATCCGAATATTCATATAGATGGTTGTTATCATCATAATACTCAACCCGTATCAGAGCACCTCCATCCGAGCTATTCTCATAGATGCTAGTGCTATGCCGGTTACTCTCAGGATTGTTTGTGCTGTCGGAAACTGTAGGTGCGTTGCTCGCAGCAAGTGCTGCACTGTTGTTATTAGCGTTCGCAACAACGCCTGATTCCCAATTATTGCTGCCTGTCGGGATATTACTACTTGCCGGAATATTGCTGCCTGTCGGGATATTGTTGCTTGCCGGGATATTGCTGCCTGTCGGGATATTGCTGCTTGTCGGGATATTGCTGTCTGTAATTTCCGCAGCGTCTGCTCCACCATTATCGGCTGCCGCATTAGTATTATAGATATTTCTCTGTACAACGATTATCGGACTGCCGCTTTTTTGCGCAGTCGCGATATCTGCATAGCCATTGGCAGTTCCCAATGTGCGATTTTCCGCAACTCCAAAATTTATATAGTGATCTACGATGGCGGAAATATCATTGCCAAAAGCCGCCCTGACATCGCTATATGCCGCCGCATATGCCAGAGGATCAAACAGAACTCCCTTTGTCCTGCCCTCAAAGACGCCAATTGTCAGATAATGCTCTATATAGGCATTCTCATCATCTCCAAAAGCTTTCTCCAGATCACTGTACGCCGCCTTGTAAGCCTCCACGTCGATAATAAGGTTATCCTTTCCGCTTGCTTTCAGCGCTTTTACATATTTACCGGTGGAAGGTTCCGCAGCAGATACGGTGAGGAGCGAACCGGCAATCATAGCCACCGCCGCACCAACTATAATTACTTTTTTTAAGTACATATTATTCTCCTTTCCCTTTTTAAAATTTCTGGTAAAATAACCCATTCTTTACCTATTTGCTGTTTTATTATATGATATAGTAAAAAGATCTGTTTTGTCAATTATATTGATTGCCATTGACCAGATTTTGAGAGGTTAGATATCGTATTATCAAAGATTGTAATATAAGACAGATTTATAAAAAGGATAAAAGTATATGTATAATATCAATATTTTGCATTTAATTGAGGGGGCAAAACAAGCGAAGGGATTAACTGTTATTATCGATGTTTTTAGGGCATTTTCACTGGAATGTTATTTGTATGATATGGATGTGAAACAGATACGCCCTGTGGGAACGATAGAAGAAGCGTTTTCACTTAGGAACCATATTCAAAACAGTATTCTTATAGGCGAGCGGCACGGCAAAAAATGTGACGGCTTTGACTACGGCAATTCGCCTTCAACTATTTTAAAGAAGGACGTGACCGGAAAAACCATTATACATACTACCAGCGCGGGAACGCAAGGAATTGTCAATGC
>CAZKOR010000378.1:0-2819 GCA_964554405.1 uncultured Bacteroides sp.
TCAGAATTGGATGGGGAAAGTCCCTGTTATGGAAGGAGAACAGACGGACCAAAGTTGGCAGGAAAAAGAGGAAACAGAAAAGAAGGAAGAAGAACTGCCAACCGGAGAGGAAACATCTGTGTTCGCAAATAGTGCCGAAAAAGGGGCGGTATTAGAAAATGTAATTTTAAAACTTTTGAGCCGTCTGTTTACATGGAACAGGGAAGATAATCCAAATCTTGAAGAAATGGCGGAGGAAGTATTACTTTCATTGCATTCTCTTCAAAAAAGACCCGGCGGAGATCAGAACGGAAGGGATATAGATTTAGTCTATCTGGATGAGACCGGCCAGAAAAGACGTTGTTATTTTGAATGTAAGTTTGTTCAGTCCAAGAAATTGACAGAGGAGGCGGTATTAGCTAAGATTTTTCAGGTTCAACGGAATGAGAAAAGCGAAATAGAGCATTGGATTCTCGTAGCGCCTGTAAATGGAGTGAGTAAAAATGTAACAGATTTATTTGAAGATGCGGAGCGGACACCGGGAAAATATTATCCTATAAAGAATATCCAGTTATGGAGTGAGAAGAACTGCATTCGTGAATTGCTGGGACTTGAACCAGAATTATATGCATTAATCTATGGTAAGCAGTTGGATGAAGAATCAAATCCTGAAAAATGTAGCACCAAAACGAAAAATGAAATAGTACGAGAATGGAAGCAGAAACTGATGCCGGTTATGATGCTTCCAAAGGGGCTTCTGCTTTATCCGTCGCAACCGGAGAAAATTATGTTTGAGCTTCAGAACGATGTATCTGCCAGAGTACAATACGAATCATTGTTTCAATGCCGGGTTAAAATGTCTTTTTATAAGGACAATCAGGAAACACAGCAAATTAGCCTGGAAGAAGATATGGAACATTGGCTCTTTTCGGAATCATGCCAGATAAGGCTGTTGTTAGGAGAGTTTGCCTCTGGAAAAACCTTTTTCTTGTATTGCTTATGCAGGAAGCTTTTAGCAGAATTTATGAATAATCCGCAGAAAAATTACATTCCGATCTGTATTTCCTTAAAAAATCTAAGAGACGCAGATAAGCCGTTTGAATTGATTGAACGGAGAATGAAAGAACTGGGCTGTAATTATGAAGATTTTTACAATATGAAGGAGAAGTTCCACGTTCTTATATGTCTGGATGGATTTGATGAAATTACGTCAGTAGTTGATGATAAGACGATAAGGAAGAATATAAGACTTCTGGCAACATGCTGTGAGCAGCTGACTGGTGCAAAGATTCTGATTACTTCGCGCCCTCAATGCTTTGAGAAAAAGGATGTAAAAAAATGGCTTTCAGAGCGGCTGGGCGGGGTAGAGATCTTGCATATGGCTCCGGTAGGACAGGAAGCCGGAGAGCAGTTTGTTTTACATGGAATCGAAGATGAAGAGCGTATGGAAAGATGGGAACAGCTTTTAGGGAATAGAAATATCAGAGCATTGATGGAAAAACCATTTTTTCTGGATATGATAAGAATGCTTTTGAAATCCGGAGAGAAGATAGGAGAAAATGCAGTTTCTGTCTATGAGCATTACATCAAAGAATGCCTGAAGAGAAAATTTGACCGCAGTTTTGATAGAGAGGACGTTGCGTTGTTAGACAAAGGCGAAACAATTGACAGAATATATCATTCGCTTTGTTCTATGGCGTACAAACTTCAGAGTCAGGGAGAGGAGACTGTGCGCGTCAGTGAATTTGAATCTTAACTGGGTGAGTCGGCGGCAAAGGTTTTGTGGATGCAAGAGCATGCCGGAGAAGAGGCGGGGCAGGATGCGGACAATCGTTTTTCTATGAGGACGCTATTAAAATATGCGGATGAAAGCGGTGACAGGGTTGAATTCTCGCATCGTTCTATTCGGGAGTATTTTGTAGCAGTATATCTATGGAATTTGCTAAAAGATGATAATCCGAATTTTAAAGAAGAGCTGTGGAAGAATTATTATAGTCATGAAACTTTGGGCTTTCTTGCAGAGTTAATTCAGGGAGAACCGTCACAAAGAGAGAAAAGCATGTATAAGCTTATTGAATTGATGGAGCAGGATACAGTGCAATCCAATCTTTCAGCAAAAATTATGCAGATTTTATATTTTGCGAATGAAGACAGGAAGATTCCGAAAGCAGATTGGTCAAAAAAGAATTTGTCGGATATCAGTATTCCGGGAGCAGATCTCTCAGACCAGAATCTCAGAGGAGCAATATTTACAAATGCTAATTTGAATAATGTGCATCTGGATGGCTGCGATTGCTCTTATTGCGATATGACTGGAGCACGATTAGGGGAATCCGGTAAAATTCTGTCACTTAGATATGCAAGCGGTGAATTAATGTGCTTGTATGAAGATGGTTGCATGCGCGGATGGGATATTCAATGTATTGAAGAAAGCTCCTGTATATCGGATATTCCTGTGATGGAACATGCAGTTTTGGGAGAAAACGGATTACTATGCCTTCAGAATGATATGAAAATGAGAATGATTCAATTTCAGGGTAATTCATGGTATGTCAGTCAGGAATATGTTAAACGAAACAATCGGAGATTGTTATCGATGTCTGGAGAATTGCTGCTTTTAAGAGAAGTGGGCGTGGAGGGGACTAAACTTATACTTATTCATATGCAGACTGGGTCTGTATTGAAAGGATGGATGGCGGAAGAAAGCGGTTGCGGTACGATAACTAATGGCAATCTCGTAGTTGTTTATGACGGAACAAATACAATAGAATTGTTCTACGTAAACGACCATAAGAGATGTGAGACATTTGATGTGGTAAAAAGCGGAAATGTGATAGCTT
>CAZKOR010000379.1:0-2804 GCA_964554405.1 uncultured Bacteroides sp.
TGTACATACTGCCGAGTTCGGGATGCGCTTCCAACATAGCTGTACGGGCTTCCAATCGGTCATCTTCGCAGGCTTCAGCGAGGAGACGAATCCATTTGCCTCCTGTCATTCCGCTAATCTCAATCTTTGGGTTCTTTTTGATTTGTTGATAAACGGCTTTTTGATTGTTCGTGCAGATGTAAAGTTTGCCGTCAAATATGACAGCCGCACCGAACGGACGGACATGGGGCTGACCGTTCTCCTCTGCGGTAGCGAGATAAAATGTCTGGGCGTCATTTAAAAATTGAAGTACTTTTTCCATGATAAAACCTCCTGAGTTTTGTTAAGTGTTTCATTGCGTTTGCGCTTTCTAATGTCAGTTAAATCTTTAATTATAAAGTAACGCCGTCGGTCGCCGTATAATTTTCAAGCGAATTTGCTTTCACCTGAATGCACAGGTATTTAACTGCCGTATCGGCAGCCGCAGAAAACTGTCTTTTTGCCGCAGCAGAAACACGAACAAAATCATTTGCTGCAACCTCAACTTTTTCGTCGTCAATTATCATATAGCCTTTACCTTCGAGAATAACATATATTTCCTCGTTCTGCTTATGATAATGAACAAACGGAACCGTAACGCCTGCGGGTAAAAAATTAACGCTTATCTCTGCTCCCGTCAGCTCCAATTTGTCGTGAAGTTCGACTCTCTCTGTACCATTTACGCTTAATTTCTTGAAGTTTGCCATAATAAATACCTCCTGATTTTGATTTTGTATTGACTTCTTTGAAATCTAAGTATAGAATATCATTGTAAAATCGCAATCGCAAGTACCATCTTTTATGATACTGGTATCGTATTTGATACCTATGGAGGTAATTATAATGACCGGAAAGGAACAATTTGGGAAATGCCCTTATTATACGTCACAGAGAGTACTGTCCGGAAAATGGTCTCTCTACATTATGTTTTTGCTGAAAGAAAATAAGGTTATCCGTTTTAACGAACTTCAACGTATGATGCCGGATAATATGACAAACACGACCTTATCACGCCAGCTAAAATTACTGGAGGAAGATGGGCTGATCATCCGCAAGGAATACAGCCAGATTCCTCCAAAAGTTGAATATTCATTGAGTGATATAGGAAAAGAATTCGGCACTGTAACCGAAGCGCTCGGTGAGTGGGGAGAGAAATATAATCGTTTTCTTGCAGACAAATAGATGTGGTTTAACCAACGCTGCTCTGTCTCGTGAGTCAGCTTAATGTGATAAAATCCATTCGTTGATAAAGACTTCCGCTTCTCTTGCAAGCTTTTCCTGTTCAGAATTGATAACGTCTCCCATGTCCTCTGAAGAGGCGCTTACTCCTTCGGGATTATTAGATTCAATAAAACTATGCACGGCATTTTCGTACTCCTTTATTTCGACTTCTATCCCTGCATTTCTCATGCTTTCTGCATATGGTTTTGCCTTTTGAGAGATTGGATCCTGCCCTGCAAGCACAAACAATGTTGACGGGAAATCCGTATCAAGCTTGCCTGCATTAAGTCCGGTCGTCCATGGATAACACAATACCAATCCGGCTGTCTTAAAGCCGCTTTCTTGTAACATTCTTGTACTCTCTGCCGCATAATACGCTCCTGCACTATACCCCATAATATATATTTTGGCTGTATCTGCATTGTATTTTTCTGCATTTTCGGCAAAATAAAGTACAGCATCCTTTATTTCTTCCGAGCCATAAGGAATAGGTTTTACATCAGCTTTTGTATAATTAACCGTAATAACGACTGCATTCCACTCGTTTGCTATTCTGTCACTTTGAGTATCCAAAACATCAGCATCACCGCCAACAAATCCCCCGCCATGAATATTAAATATCACCGGAAGAGGTTCTTCTCCCGCATCATCCGAAATATAAATATTTGCTTTTACACTTGCACTGTTACCTCTTTCAATTTCAATACGCTCACCAATCAAATCCTTTTCATTTTTTACAAGCACGGCTCTCATATCGGCACAACTTTTTCTATAAGAGACAAGAAATACATTAAACATTCCTATAGCCAAAAACAGTAAAACGGTTACTGCTGACAGGACAATAATTTTTCTTTTCCATTTCTTCGGTAACTCTTTAAAACTCATCTTCTACCTCCTAGAACATGACTCTGATAAGTGAACCAAGCGTTGTCCATATATTTGCTATAAGCAAAATAAACAGTACAATTACAGCCACTCTCAATCCTATAATTATATTTTTCCACTTCTTCGGTAACTCTTTGAAGTTCATTTGTTTTCTCCTTTTATCTTGTTTTTGGCTATCGGAATTGACTTTTTATTCCTCTTCCATTATGCTGAAACAGAAACCGGATATCAAGCGATTATGGGCCATTTGCAACTTTTCCCCGTAAAAAGTTGCTCTATTGTATTTTTTCAGAAAGGAATATCTATGGGAAGCAATAAAAGGACAACAGATTTCCTAAAAGAATGTATGGCTGATGCAGTACTCCGCCTGATGGAGCAGAAAGACTTTTCTAAAATAACAGTGAACGACATTGCAACCGCAGCCGGAGTAAACCGCTCAACATGGTTTAGAAATTTTAATTCAAAAAACGAAGCTTTATCATTTAAAATGATTCAGTTATGGAACCGTTGGGCTGACGAGCACGGACTTATGGAACGGAGAAAATTTACTTTGGATAATGCCGATGACTTCTTTTGCTTCAACTATGAATACCGCCATATCCTTCGGATCATTTATACCGCCCATCTGCAGTCTGTTCTTTATGATGCGTTTTATCAGGTTATGATGCCGCAGTTTGGGG
>CAZKOR010000380.1:0-2800 GCA_964554405.1 uncultured Bacteroides sp.
GTCAGCGCCGGAAGCGGAACCCAGTCTGTTATATTGGCAACATTTCCTACATCCCAGCTAAAGCAGACTCCGTAGCGGCCGGATTTACCCTTTGCCACATAAGTTGACCATTCGTGCGTGAAAGCCTCCGGATCGATCAGCCCTTCCTCATAAAGCTTGTGAAGCCATTCAATTCCATCCCGGAACCCCTGCTGGGTTGCCGTGCAGATTACTTCCATTGAATCCGTAACTGCAATATGTCTTCCCTGATCTCCATCACCATAGCCTTCACCAAAACCATTGATTAAAAGAGCCATGTCCTGGCTTCCGTCATTAACGATACATGACATAGGAATAATGCTTCCCTCAATTCCAAACTCTTTCTGAAGTTCCGATGCATGGTCCCGAAAGGCAATCAGTGTCTGTTCAAACTCATCTACCGTTTCCGGCATCTCAAGTCCTAAAAAGTCCAGCCATTGCTTATTGATAAAGGGCATTTCGCTGACTGTCTGAATGGCCGTCTTATCAGATCCAAGCTGTTCAATCCACGGAAGCGCCCAAATATGACCGTCTACACTTGTACTCATCTTTTTGTATTCCGGATATTTTTCAAAAACAGCGCTTAAATTCGGCATATAGGCGTCAATATATTCCTCCAGCGGAATAATCGCCCCATACTTCGCATACCGAAGAAGATCATTGTCGCTGAAATTCGCAGTGAACACAAAATCAGTCAGAAGATTTGGATTGGACATATTAAGCGCTATTTTATCTCCCCACTGGTCCGATTGAATCGCCATCCATTCAATCTCTACATTAGTAGCTTCCTGAAGTCTTTTAAAAATTGTTCTATTGTTCGGATTGGGCTCCGTATTGGCAGGATAACTGATCATTCCTGTCAGGGTCTTCTTCTCTGCCAACGGGAACTGCAGTTCTGCAAGATCCACTACCTGCATTTCTTCACCCATATTTAAAGAAGCGGCTGTTCTTCCACCACATGCAGTCAACGAAAGAGTCGTCGCCGCCGCCAGCATGAAAGCTACTGTACGTTTTATAAGTTTTTTCTTCATATCCTCGCTCCTTTTCACATTCATCAGCCCTTAACAGAACCCGCCATGATGCCGCTGTCAAAATATTTCTGGAAAAACGGATACATCACCAAAAGCGGAAGACTGGAAATAATAATCGTGGCATATTTCAAAAGTTCCGCAAGCTGAGCCCTCTGGGCCGTACTCTGTATATCAGAAACCATACCGGGCTCCGGCTTACTCTGAATCAGGATGGCACGGAGTACAAGCTGCAAAGGCTGCTTTGCCGAGCTGTTTAAATAAATCATAGCATCGAAATAACTATTCCACATTGCAACGAACTGCCACAAGGCAAGCACTGCGATAATCGGTGTACATACCGGCAGCAGAATCTTAAAGTAATAGACAATTTCATTCGCTCCATCCACATCCGCTGCCTCATGAAGCTCAGTTGGAATACCACGATAATAAGTTCTCGCGATAGTCATATTCCACACGCTGAAAGCACCGGGAAGGATGACAGCCCACATACTGTCCAACAGTCCCAGATTACCGATCAACAAATAGGTAGGAACCAGACCGCCGCCAAAGAACATGGTGATCATGAAAATAACATTAAAGAATTTTCTGCCTCTGAAATCTGCCCTCGACATAGGGTATGCAGCCAGAAGCGTGATACCTACGGATACCACGGTAAATACTATAGAGTAAACCACCGCATTCTTAAAACCAATCCAGATTTGCGCATTAGAGCCGACACGCTCATAGGCCGTCAGAGTCCATTTACTGAAATCAAAGGTAATTCCTTTGTTCTGCAGAGTTACCGGATCAATAAAAGAAGCGACAATGATATAAATTACAGGAACAATGATTGCAAGTACAAACAGACCAATCAGCGTATATCCTACTAAAAGGAGTATCTTATCCTGCGTGCCATAATTGGAAAATTTTTTCTTATCCATACCGAACCTCCTATAATCCCTGTCCTTCGTTCATCTTTGCCACAATCTTATTTACACTCAAAAGCAGGATGACGTTAATTACGGTGTTGAAGAGTCCAACCGCCGTTGAAAAACTGAAATTACCACTGATAAGACCTTGCTTATATACATATGTAGAAATAATCTCCGAGCTGGCAAGGTTCAAATCCGTCTGCAAAGCATAAGCTTTTTCAAATCCGATGCTCATGATATTTCCTGCCTGCAAAATGAACTGAATCACAACAATATCCTTGATGGCAGGCCACTCAACCACTTTAATCTGCTGTAGGATATTAGCTCCGTCCAAGTAAGCTGCCTCTTTCAGATCCTGACTTGCGTTCGCAAGAGCAGCCGTATACATAATGGATGCCCAGCCGGCTCCCTGCCAGATGCCGCTCGCAATATAGATGGTTCTCCATGCTCCCGGCATGGTCATAAAATTAATCTGTGTTCCAAGCAGCAGATTAATCGGACCGGTTACGGAAAGGAAAATCTTTACAATACCGCAGAGTACGATGACAGAAATAAAGTTCGGCAAATACAGCACAAGCTGTATCTTCTTCTTAAGCCCCTTGCTCTGGATTCGATTCAGCAGGAACGCGAGAATAACCGGTACCGGAAACCCCCACAGAAGCCCGAAGACACTAAGTTTTAATGTGTTTGCCAGATAGGACATAAAATCCGGAGATGAGAGAAATCTCTGAAAATACGCAAACCCTACCCACTCGCTTTTCAGAATACCTCTAAACGGGTTATAATCCTGAAAAGCAATCAGAATACCGCCCATTGGAATATACTTGAAAATCAAAGTAA
>CAZKOR010000381.1:0-2760 GCA_964554405.1 uncultured Bacteroides sp.
AAAAAGGTGGTTATAGAGATGGCATTATTAGAACAGTGGCGTAATATGGCTTATTCAGAAACAGCCAATAAGGGAGATTTGCAGAAGCTTTGGTCTGATTATTTTTTGAAAGAAAAAGAAATCTATGCAGAACTTTTAAAAAATCCTGATAAAACCGTAAAAGGCACTGTCAAGGAACTGGCAGAAAAATTCAATGTCGATATTATGACAATGACAGGATTTTTGGACGGCATTAATGACAGCTTAAAGAAAGCAAACCCGATAGAGGAAATGGAAGAAGATACCAAAGTAAATCTTGGGTTTGAAAAAGCTCTTCTTTATAAAAATATGGTAGCAGCGGGCGCTGACTGGCTGTATAACCTGGAAGAGTGGAACGACATTTTTGACGAGGAAACAAGAAAGAGTCTTTATAAGGAACAAAAGGAGTCTACTACGATTCACAAGGCGCCGAAGGTATATCCGAATGACCCCTGTCCTTGTGGAAGTGGTAAAAAGTACAAGAAATGTTGTGGAAAAAACGCATAGAAAAAAACAGGAAACTGAATAGAACGTGCGGCATGATGCTTCTTTGTATTGTCTGTATATTGGGCGTTTTAGCCGGAATACGGACAGATGCGCTAAAAGAGGTTTCGTCTGATATGCGTCAATTTGTGATAGCGCCGAAAGAAGAGGCGGTATATCTTGTTTCTACGGAAGATATGGCTGTCTATGAGCCGGAAACTGTTTCAGGAAATGAGACGGGCATGCTGACAGACGAGGTCAAAGCAGTTCTTGCGCAAGTAAACGAAGCGAGGACGGAAATCGGATTGCCGGAACTTGTATGGAATGGGGAACTGGCAAAGGCAGCAGATGTCAGGGCAAAAGAGATTGAACAGATATTTTCTCATGTTAGACCGGATGGCAGCGAATGGTGGACGGTAAATGAAGAAGTCATCTACGGAGAGAATATTGCCAGAGGGTATCAGAATGCGGACAGTGTGATGGAAGCCTGGATGAAATCTTCCGAGCATAAAGATAATATTCTGTATGCTTCTTTCCAGACAATCGGAATTGCGCTTTATGAGAGTAATGGCAAGTGGTACTGGGTTCAGGAATTTGGCTATTAGATAAAAGAGCACCGTAGTAGAAAGGGGTATGATTTTAGCATGAAGGTACCGGAAGCGCCACAGTCAGAAGCGCGGGCAGAGTATGCACTTACTTTATTTAAAAGCGGATATAACTGTGCACAATCGACATTTGCAGCATATGCGGATTTACTTGGAATGGATACAGAGACGGCATTAAAGATGTCGAGCGCCATGGGCGGCGGCATCGGACGTATGCGGGAAGTATGCGGTGCGGTGTCGGCAATGGCAATGCTTGCCGGATTAAAAGAGGGCAATGCCGATCCGGAGAATGAAGAAGCAAAAGAGCATATCTATGCGCTGGTACGCCGTATGAGCGCTTTATTTAAAGAACAGCAGGGAACAATTATCTGCAGGGAACTGTTGGGAATAGAGGGGATGGAGGAAAGTGCAAAGCCATCCGTAAGGACACCTGAGTTCTATGCTTCCAGACCGTGCGGCAGAATCATTGCCTGTGCGGCGGAGATTATCGAAGATGTCCTTTTTTCATGACATATAAATGATATATAAAAGAGAGGGATAGAGGTTATGATGTTAACAGGAGCAGCAATTCTAAGAAAAATTTGGGCGGAAGTAAAAAAATCATCGGAAAAATTTTTTGAGGGTGAAATTACAATCAGTAAAAAAGAGTGTTGGTTATTTGGAGCCATATTCGTTTTAGTCGGCGTTGCATTCGGATTTATAAATGCGCCGCTGACGCATGGTATCAATATCAGCATTGGCAGTAATAATAAAGAAAACGGCAGTCATAATGGAAATGGAAATCAAGCCATTGATGCCGACAATGACGCTGTAGAAGAGGTATGAAGGGAGCAAAGTATTAATGAAAATCACATTAAAAGACGGTTCATGTAAAGAATATGCGCAGCCAATGAGCATTTATGACATTGCTGCTGATATATCGGAAGGGCTTGCAAGAGTTGCATGTGCCGGAGAAGTTGACGGTAAAGTAGAAGACCTCAGAACAATTATAAGTCAGGACTGTGAACTGAATATTGTAACGGCAAATGACGAAGCCGGGCTGCGTGTGATCAGGCATACGGCGTCTCACGTTCTTGCCGAAGCGGTAAAAAGACTGTTCCCGGATGCAAAAGTAACGATCGGTCCTGCAATTGACGAGGGCTTTTATTATGATTTTGATGCAGAGCCTTTTTCCAGAGAAGATTTGGACAATCTGGAAGCAGAGATGAAGAAAATCATTAAAGAAGGGCATAAATTGGAGCGGTTTACGATGCCGAGAGAGGAAGCAATCCGTTTCATGGAGGAAAAAGGCGAGCCATACAAAGTGGAGTTGATTCGTGACCTGCCGGAAGATGCGGAGATTTCTTTCTATGATCAGGGCGGTTTTGTGGACTTATGTGCGGGACCTCACCTGATGAGTGTGAAATCCATCAAGGCATTTAAGCTGATTTCTTCTTCCATGGCATATTGGAGAGGAGATTCCAATAAAGCGCAGCTGCAGCGTATCTATGGAACAGCATTTCAGAAAAAAGAGGAACTTGCCGCTTATCTGGAGCATTTAGAGGATATTAAGAAGCGTGACCACAATAAGCTGGGGCGTGAAATGGAACTGTTTACAACAGTTGATGTTATTGGGCAAGGTCTGCCGCTGTTACTTCCCAAGGGCACGAAGATG
>CAZKOR010000382.1:0-2746 GCA_964554405.1 uncultured Bacteroides sp.
TATCTTTGATCAGATTGGCTGCAGAAATGGTGCTGATAAACCAACAGCAGCCAGATCTTTGTTTACAATCTGTTTGTTATTATCCATATATGTATTTCTCCATTAAAAAACTGTAAAGTGTTATGCGTATGCTATTAAAAAAACTCGTTAAAATTGAACCTTATAGGACAATGTTCCATAGATTAGTATTTGCTTTTATTTTATAGAGCAAATTCAAACAGAAAGTTATGGTATTATTCAATGAATTAAAACATGATGAAAAACGGTTGATTTTGATGGAGATTATGTTACATTGTTTATAATGCGTTTAGGACTTCACGCAGGAAGAGTAGTGCAGTATGTAGTTGAGGCAGTATTATTTTACAATCTGGATAAGGAGAAGATATTATGATCAGGATTAATAAAGAAAAATGTATAGGATGTGGTCAGTGTGTGCGGGATTGTTTCCCGGGGGAAATAAAGATTGAAAATAATAAAGCCGTTCCTGAAGATTATAATTGTATCGAATGCGGACATTGTATTGCTGTTTGTCCGATGAACGCGATAATACTGGAAAATTACAGAATGGAAGAGGTTATTGAACTTGATGCTATTGATACACAAATTGATCCGGAAGTATATCTGAATCATTTGAAATCAAGAAGAAGCATAAGACAATTTAACAATGTACCTGTCAGTGAAAATGAATTAAAAATGATATTGAGCGCAGGGCGCTATTCGCCTACGGGCGGCAATCTGCAAAATGTTTCTTATTATGTTTCAAGAAAAGATATTGATACATTAAGAAATATGATCATTACTCAACTGAAAAAAATGGGCGGTGAAGCACAGAGAACCGGAAAGAAAGTTTCATGGTACAGTGATTTGTGGGTTGAGATGTATGAGGATTTTGTAAAAAACGGAGCAGACAGATTATTTTTTGACGCAGGCACGGTTATTGTCGTATCATCCGGTTCGGCTCAAGCCGCCTGTATTGCGGCTGCCCATATGGAGACCATGGTTTACAGCCTGGGGCTTGGAATGCTGTACAGCGGTTTTTCGACGAGGGCAATCGCCTCTTCCGAGGAATTAAAACAGTATCTCCATTTGAAAGAAGGATATTCGACATATGCGGTGCTGGTTATCGGGCATGCAGCGGTAAAATACAAAAGAACCGTACCCAGAAAGCCTGTTGATGTAATATTTAACTGAAAGAGCAGTTCAAGGCAGATTATGTGGATTAAGGGGGATGTGAAGGATGGATAAAATATTTTCGTATGAACAGTTAAGAGAATTAAATGAATTGGAAGTTATGATATACAATTATGTGGTGTCCCATTCCGAAGAAGTTGTGGGTATTACAATTCGGGATCTTGCCGCCAGGCTGCATGTCTCTTCTACCACGATCTTAAGGTTTTGCTCAAAAGTCGGATGCGAAGGATATTCGGAATTTAAGTACAGATTTAAGGAGTATCTGGAGAAAGCAAAGCATGACGACGCCATGAACGATTATACGATGCTCCAGGATTTTTTTAAAAAAATTGAAAATAACGACTTTCATGAGGAAATACGGAAGACAGCAGAAATTGTTTGCAGCAAGGAGAGTATTATTTTCATCGGGATGGGAACCAGCGGCACAATGGGAAAGTATGGCGCAAGGTATCTTTCTAACCTCGGGAAAAATGCGTTTTGTATTGATGATCCATTTTATCCGGTTGTAGACGGAGACTATGCGGAGATGGTTGTGATCGCTTTGTCAGTCAGCGGGGAGCAGCGCTTTTTATATAAGCAGATAGACGGTTTTAAAAAGGGAAAAGCGACGATAATCAGTATCACCAATACAAAGCAGTGCACTCTTGCGGAGATTTCGGACTATAATATTGCCTATTATATACCGATGAGAGTACTGCCGGGAAATTATAATGTGACATCTTCCATTCCGGTTGTCTATATCCTGGAAACGCTGGCGCATTATGTTCAGCAGATAAGAAATAGAAAATAGCGGTAATTTTTGTTTTTTTTATGTAACAAAATCCAGGATGCGGTAACGTGTTCCTAAACCCTTCAAAATTGAGACAAAATGAAAAAAATCCTATATGATAAGCGTATCGGAAAGAAAATCAAAAACAGATCGGAAAAACAGGATATGCGGATGATTTTCTTTTGAGATCGTTACGGAAACCATAAAAAATCAAATTTTGGAGGGAGAACAAATGGCAAACAGGGAAATCGCAATGCAGGTACTTGAAAAAGTCGGCGGAGCAGAAAATGTACAAAATGTGTATCATTGTGCGACAAGGTTAAGGTTTACTTTAAAATCATCTGAAAATGTGAGTGTGGAAGAACTCAAGAAAACCGGCGGTGTCTTGAATGTCCTGGGAAGCGGAACACAGCTTCAGGTTGTCATTGGACCGAATGTAAATAAGGTGTATAATGAATTGACACCGATGCTTCCCGAGATGGAGAAGGGAGCAGACCGGAATGCGTCTTCCGATGCACCTGCAGAAAAAAGGCGCGGCATAGATGTGGTATTTAATACCATTTCCGGTATTTTTGCGCCGTATCTGCCTTTGCTTATGTGTTCGGGTATTGTTACAGGATTGCTGACATTGGCATCCTCCATGAACTGGGTGGATACATCAACAGGAACTTACGCTGTATTATCAGCGGCAAGCAATAGTTTATTCTACTTTTTCCCTATATTAGTGTCTATTACGGCAGCGAAACAGTTTAAGACAAATCCCTATGTTGCAGTGATGATCGGCGC
>CAZKOR010000383.1:0-2737 GCA_964554405.1 uncultured Bacteroides sp.
TACGCAATTAAATATTTGCAAGACAGAAATTATGAAAGAGTTGCAAAAGGCGTATATATGGCATCGGACGCATGGCAGGATGATTTGTATGTTATTTCCTTGCAATATAAGAAAATTGTCTATTCCCACGATACAGCTTTGTATCTGCTCGGATTATCAGAACGGGAGCCAATTTGTTTTACCGTTACCGTGCCAAGAGGATATAAAGTGGACTATAAAGGGCATAGTCCGCTAAGAAAGGTAACGGTAGTTGAGGAACGCTATTCTATGGGCATGGATACTGCAGTTACACCATATGGACATACAGTTCCATGCTATAACGCAGAAAGAACTTTGTGTGATATTTTCAGAACAGACACAGAAAAGCAGGAAAAACAGTTTGCCGTAAGGGAATACCTGAATGGAAAAAAGAATCTGCCAAGACTTATGGAATATGCCAAAATGCTCCATGTAGAGCAAAAAATCAAACAATATATGGAGGTACTGCTTTGATTCTTACATCAACACAACTGAAAGCACTAGTAAGAAACAAATCGCATGGAGACAATGCTAAAGCTACGACACTGATTAGAAATTATGTAATGGAAAGATTTTTAGAACGGATGTCACTTTCAAAATATAGAGACAACCTGATATTAAAAGGCGGGCTGCTGATTGCTTCTATGGTGGGACTTGATAACCGGGCAACAATGGATTTGGATGCTACCATACGGAATTACAATCTTTCGACAGAGGCTGCAAGAAAAATTATTGAGGATATTATTAACATTCCTCTTGATGATGAAGTACGGTTCGTAGTTAAAAGTGCTGAGAGTATCATGGATGAAGCAGAATATCCTGGAATCCGTTTCAAATTAGAAGCGGCATTGGATACGATGAAAACACCCTTGAAAATTGATATTTACACAGATGATGTGATTACGCCAAAAGAAGTGAATTATGAATATAAGTTGATGTTTGAGGAACGCAGTATTCCTGTGTTAGCCTATAATCTGGAAACTGTGTTGGCGGAAAAAATGGAAACCATAATTTCAAGGGGAACCTCAAACACAAGGATGCGAGATTATTATGACATCATGATTTTAAATGTTGTCAAATCGGATGCAATTAATTATGAGGATTTAGAAAGAGCACTTGAAGCTACAAGTAAGAAAAGAGATTCATATAAGATTTTATCAAATTCGAAGTATATTTTAGAACAGATTAAATCTGACACCGGATTGATGGAACAATGGAGAATATATCAGCGAAAATATGATTATGCTGCAGATTATAGTTGGGAAGATATAGTGAAGAATATTGAACAATTATTTGAAAAGACGCAAGACTATGAAGTCGGGTTTGTGGTATATGAAGCAGCAGAAAATGACAAGATATTAAAGTAAGTCCCCCGCATACTATCAGATTTGTATGCGGGGGACTGCCCTATAAGATTATTCTTCTTTACTTTCCTTAATTGCGTTATGCAATCCGGAAAAGAGCTCTTCGTAGCGGGAACATTCTTTCAGGCTTACGGTAGACACATGGAGTGAAAGAGGTATTTCCCGGTCTTCATAAGAAAAAGTCTTGTTATTCATATTACGGATTTTATCTGCGATTTGTTCCGCATATGCAGCTTCATTGCTGGAAGTTAATATGCAAAATTCATCTCCGCCAATACGGAATACAATATCTTCCAGACCGGCTGCTGATGTCATGCGGCGCATTTGTTCCAGAATTGCCAAATCCCCTGCTTTACGGGATATTTCATTGATTGGATCCAAATGCTTAATATCACAAAGAACAAAGAAGCAGTCTTTCCTTTCTTTAAATAAGTCATATAACTCGCTGATATCTACATGTCTTCTTTGCATCATATAGCTGTCTCCTTTCTTTGGAGGTACACTTAACCTCGGAAATAATTCTGTATATTTCGCAGTACGAAATTCAGAAGGTTTACAGTTCCATATCTGTTCAAATGCACGTGCAAAGGATTCGTGAGTGCTATATCCGTATTCAAGCGCAACATCCAGAATCGAAAGTTTAGGCTGTAATGACAGCTTCTTTGCAGCTAACATCATCCTCCGGCGAACGATGTATTCATGTACGGAAATGTTATGCACATTACGAAACAATTTTTCCAGGGTGGATTTTGAGCAGAAACAGGCAGAGGCAATATCCTCTGTTTTGATTTCATCGCCTAAATGAACTTCAATATATTCAAGCGCTAACATTAAAACCTCTATATTCTGCATCCTTCACCCTCCGATATCGTAAATTTATTATATCAGCAATCAGAACAGAAAGTTTGATGTTTTGAGTAAATTTAATATTTTGGCTGCTGACAGGAATTAATCTGCCCCTTTCGCGGAAAAATAAGTATTATTTTTTCATGGAGGAGGGCATATGTCCGGTTCCTTTTATGGTTGGTATATGAAATGTCAGTCTGACACACAGACTTTAGCGGTAATACCTGCCGTTCATAACGCAGGGAGGAAACGTACTTGTTCCATTCAGATTATTACGGATAATGACGCTTGGACAGTTACGTTCAATGCAGATTCATTTAGGCGGACAAGGAAGAATATTTTCATTGGAGAGAACCGATTCGGTGAAAAAGGTATTAAGCTGGCAGTACACACGCCGCAGCTGATCATTAAGGGAAAGTTGTATTTTGGACCTCTTTCCCCCTTAAAATATGATATTATGGGACCGTTTGCATTAGTGCCGTTTATGGAATGCCGCCACAGCGTGTGGA
>CAZKOR010000384.1:0-2715 GCA_964554405.1 uncultured Bacteroides sp.
TATTTTCCCCATAGTTTTCTATAAGATAATCGTATAACATCGCTCCATCTCCTTTTGTAAACATTTTAGAAATTTCTATTTTCATTTTTATTATACCTGCTTTTCACAGAAATATCAATAAAAAAGAGCTGCCTCTTATACTTTAGATCGCAGCCCTTTAACATCATATATTTATATATTTTATTTATCCACACTGTGTGACATCAGCCACACGTTTACTTCTGAAGCAATTCCATGATTCTTTCCGCTCCTTTTTTTGTATCTGCAATAATTTCCTCTGGTGTCATTTTAATATGGCGCAGGGAATTATATTCCCTAATTTTGCGTATGTCCCCAACATCAAATTTCTTGCTCACAATTGGTTCAGTCGTCATCATGCTCATCATCTCCTTCTAATAATGCTGACGGTGGATATATCAACAAATCTTTATATCCTTCCATCGTCGTTATGATTTTCACGCCCTTTACTGTTTTTACATTAACAATATGCTTAAAGTTCCAAGAAATTATTACATCACAACCTGCAAGGATTGCCGCTGCAATATGCTGTCAATCATCAAAACTATTTTCACGCAGGACTCCAAAATCAATGAACTTTCCTGCCAACTCCACAATATCCTTATCCGTTTCGATTATATGATACTTTATCTATTTCATTTAATCCAAAAGCACTCTCAGCTTTTCCTCTGTGCATCGGTCTATCTCTCTTAAAACAATATAAGATATATATACCTCGTACACTCCCTGCCGAAATAGTTCCCATAGCGCAAGCGTGTCCTGCATTCTCTCAAAAGCATCCTCTTGATACAGATAACTAACCACCGAAGTGTCCAAATACACTTTCAACTTTTTCGTTAAATCGCTCCCTCTGATTATATTATATGCAATGATTGATTATTGGGCAAGCATATTCTATCTAAATTTACTGTCACATCAAGGCTCTAAATCTCCTTAAAATGCTGTATTTAGGCCGCATTTAAACATTTTGGCGACAGATAGATTTCTGCATTATCATATTGTGGTATAAATTGGTATATTTTTTTCATCCATTCTTAGTAAAAATCTAAGTAAAACCACTTCCCAACATCTGCAACCTAAACAGTTTTGTATAGAAGATTTTTTATTGCCATTATACTACCGCTAATTATCGAACAGGTGTAGTACTACTTTATATTTTCCTGAAACTGCATAAGTTCTTTTGTAAGTTGTTTTGCATAAAAACAGTTATTTATAATACTGATTAAATGGACAAGTATAAATATCACAAGCACACTGATCATTACTCCTATAATAACTTCGGCTTTTTCCGTGTGGATTATGGGACTTATTATGCAGACACCTGATACTTCTGCTTCTATAACCGCAAGCTGTATAATTTTACGCAGAATTATCTGCTTGTCTGATAACTCTTTTGAAGAGTACATAAGCAGATTCGGAATAACTCCCAGAGCCGCAAAAATAAACGGCGAGACAAATGCGCTATATCCGAATCTTGCGTCAGGGTCAAAAGCTGTACCAAGGATTGCAATTCCTGCTGTAATACAGGTAACAAGAATAAAATATATCATAAGTGACCTGTAAAGTATTTCTTTAATACTCATAATTTTCCGCCTTTCAGAGCTTTTTTCAGCTCGGGCACGTATTTTCTTGAAACAATAATTTGTTCTCCGTTTTGAATGACAGCTATAAATCTGCCGTTCAGCGAAGCTTTTATCGACTCAATCTTCATGAGGTTCAACAGTACGGATTTTGATACACGCAGAAAATGCTTTTCCTTTAAAGCTTCCTCCAGCTCGTACAGCTTCTGACGTGTTTCATATACCTGTTTTTCGCAATAAATGAATACTTTGTTGTCTACTCCTTCAATATAAAACACGTCGGAAACAGGAATTTCATACTGTGTACCTTCGATAATACCCGTAAGCTGTCCTTGTATGGATTTCACAAAGCGGACGATCTCCGTTATTTCACTGCTTACCTTATGGCAGTAAATTTCCAGCCGTTCCTTTTCATCTTTTTTTATTTGAGAAATATTTATAATCATTTGCAATATACCCGTCGAATTTTCCGTTGTCTATGCATTCCAAGGCTCGATATTCGGCTCGCCCTCTCCTTTAAGATAATAATTAAAATAATTAAGAATGATACTATTGATTTCAGGAATAAATTCGGACGGGTCCACATCGCCTTTCCCCAGCATTTTCGCTAATGCGGGAGCAAAAAGCGGCAGATCCGTGAAATCCATATGCTCCGTACCGTCGAAATGAGCTTCTCTGCTGTCAACAGCATTGTTAAGTAAGTATGTGTTTACATATTCTGTTTCCCTTTTTTCACCAACATAAGACGCCGCCCAAGTCCTTGCGTTATCAAGTGAAAGTACCGGTATCGGGTAAGGATCGGGGTTATAGCCGATCTCTCCGTCGTTGAATGACATGTGTTCGCCGAGCATTGTGCCGTCAATGTCAATTACCGCGGTAATGTCATCGCGCTCTCTGCCGAGCTGTACTGCTGCTGCGCCTCCGATAGAATGTCCCATAAGTCCGATTTTTTCTGTGTCCGTCATCTCAAGTACTCCCAGAATTTCCGCCTTTGCATCCTCAGATTCCGTATACCATGCCGTATCAAGCGAACCTGATGCTTTGGCGGCTTTTAGCGTATCAAGTACAAAGTTTTCATCTGCCGTGCGGATAGACATCCATTCACATATCGTGTTAA
>CAZKOR010000385.1:0-2708 GCA_964554405.1 uncultured Bacteroides sp.
CAGGTTCCGCATTATAATTATGTCGGGGACAGCATATTAGGATATAAGGCGCATATGGGTGCGGGCTCCATTACATCTAATGTCAAGAGTGATAAGACGTTAGTTGTGGTAAAAGCGGAAGAGGAACGCTGTGAGACCGGATTGAAAAAATTCGGTGCAATGCTGGGAGATAACGTGGAAGTCGGCTGTAACAGTGTTTTGAATCCGGGAACTGTCATCGGGCGGGAAACCAATATTTATCCCGGTTCTATGGTCAGAGGCGTGATACCGCCGCACAGTATCTATAAAAAACAGTGTGAAATTGTGGACAAAGAGGAATGAGATTTTTACTGAGTGAGCAAAAAACAGTATTGGAGATCAGGATATGGCTATTGAAGAAATGAATGTTGAAAATTTTGGTTCTATGATTAACAATATCATTGCCGGCATCTGTTTTTTTGAGTATGAAAATAAAAAATTCACGCCGATTTTTGCCAATGATGGTTTTTTCCGTATGCTTGGGTATTCAAGAGCAGTGGGAATGGGATATTTAAGAAATATCAGAATGAGTATTATTCCTGAGGATTTGCCGGTTTTTGAACAGGGTATTGAGGATGTCTTAAAGGATGACGGCTCTGTTGAAGTGGAATTTCGTACGGTAACGGCAAGCGGCGGCTTGAGATGGCTTCAGGTAAGAGGAAACCTGTATGCAAGAGAGGGAAGCCGATATATTATTGTATGTATTGTGCAGGATATTACGGAGCGGAAAAATGTAGAAGAAGAGCTGCGTCAGCAGGCGGAGCAGTTGCATATTCTCTCAGAAGCCGAAGGCGAGAAAATTCTGGACTATAATGCGAAGACAGATGTTTTGGCTGTGAGAACGTCCGGTGACTACGCTTCTAAGAATGAAGTTATTATTAACCGTTACATGGAACGGAAAGATAACAGCACTGTACATAGTGACGATGCGGGCAGTTTTAATGCGGCTATGCATGAATTGTTAAAGACGCCGGGGCATAAAGCTGTTGAAATAAGAACCAAAAGATTTGATAATGACTATACTTGGTATCAGATGAACCTGACATCACTGCTTGGAGCCGAGGGCTATGTGACCAGGATTGTCGGCAGACTTATCAACATTCATGAGAAGAAAATACAGGAAATTAATTTACAGCTTCGTGCGAAAAGAGATGCCTTGACCAAACTGCATAATGAAGATGCGGCAGTGCAGCTGATTCAAAATCTGCTTTTGCAGGAAGACAGTAAGAATACACTGAATGCCCTGATGATTATTGATATGGATAATTTCAAGAAAATCAATGATTTACTGGGAGAGACACAATGTAATAATATTCTGGTTGAGACAGGAATATACTTAAGTGGAATTGTAAAAGGAAGCGATGTTGTAGGAAGACTTGATATTGACCGGTTTGTTGTATACATAAGAGGTATTAATAATCCGTCCGATGCGGACAAACTGGCTTCCGAAATTGTGAAAAAAGTAAATTATGCGTTTCCTTATAACAATGAGGAAATTCGCGTAACATGTAGTATTGGTTCTGCGATTTTTCCTTATCATGGTGTTACATTTGAGGAACTTATCGAGAAAGCAGACAGAGCAATAGCCAGAGTAAAAGTAAGAGGAAAATATGGGTACCGTATTTATGATGCAGCCGTTACGATGGCGTACCATGCGATTAGAAAGCATAACAATATAGCTTATGATCCTGAAAAGGGAATGGAACTTGCATGGGATACGGAAGATATGGTTATGCGGATTCTTTTTGAAGATAAGATGGTTGAGTCGGCATTGCAGTATGTTATTGAATTGATTACGGTACACTATAAATTTCACTCAGCATGTATCTGTGGAAATGAGAAAGGCAGTCTGCCTTTGTCCAAGCAGGTAAGTTTCTCCGTGCATGGCTATGAGACAGGATTGGAGAGTCAGGAACACTACGCGCTGCGCCGTGTAGTATATGAAGTATTGTATGATTCCTTTAAAAGCTGTAGTATTATCCATGAATATGATTTGGTGGTAGATGAACTGCGTTACTTTTTCCAGTCAGAGGGCATTAAGAGTCTCTTGTATTACCCGATTACTTCCAAGGGAGAATTTCAGGGAGCAATTATTTTCGAGAACCATGAAGATGTGCAGCTCGAACTGGAGAATCACGTTATGGAGGAACTTCGCTCCTTATTCAGAATTTTGGAAGCGCATGTATTACAGATTGGTCTGATGGATCGTCTGCAGGATTTTGCGACACAGATAGAAATGTTGGATAATATGGACAATTATTCCTACATCATTAACGCAGACACATATGAGCTTGGTTTTGTGAATAAAAAAGTCCTGATGAAGGCTCCGGATGTTAAAATCGGAGATATCTGTTATAAAGCAATCCAACATAGGGATACGCCGTGTGAGGACTGTATTTTTAACCAGATGAACAGAGAAGATCCTCATGACAGATGTACGATGGAGATGTTCAATTATTCTCTGCGCTGTTGGTGCAGAAGCAGTGCGAGCTGGCTGGAATGTAAAGAGGAGAATGCACTTGGCCTTGTCAATTGCATTGATATCTCAGAATATTTTATCGGATGAGAATAAATGACTGGATTTTTCACTTAAAATGTGCGAAAATAAAAACAGCGGTTATGACAGATTATGTGTATAATCTGTTAGCAAATATTATTACATAATCGAAAGGAGTTATCACATGATTTAT
>CAZKOR010000386.1:0-2684 GCA_964554405.1 uncultured Bacteroides sp.
GTCATATTCGCAAGTACTGTGCAGGAAATGGTGCAGAAGGCGGAAAACGCAACTGTGCGGGCAAAAACGGAGAAGATATGATCATCAAAGTACCTGTCGGTACGGTTATCAAAGAAGCCGAAAGCGGTCAGGTTATCGCCGATATGTCAGGTGACAACAAAAAAGTCCTGATATTAAAGGGCGGACGGGGCGGCAGCGGCAACCAGCACTATGCAACCAGTAAAATGCAGGCGCCTAAATATGCACAGCCCGGACAGCCGGCAATGGAATTAGAGGTATTATTGGAGCTAAAAGTGATTGCGGATGTCGGTCTTGTAGGCTTTCCCAACGTTGGAAAATCCACGTTTTTATCACAGGTGACGAACGCAAGACCGAAAATTGCCAATTATCATTTTACAACTTTGAACCCGAATCTCGGCGTTGTGGATTTAGAGGACGCCAAAGGCTTTGTGATTGCGGACATTCCCGGACTTATCGAAGGGGCTTCCGAAGGTGTCGGCTTAGGACATGAATTCTTACGCCATATTGAACGGACAAAGCTCATCGTGCATATTGTTGATGCCGCATCTACGGAAGGCAGAGACCCGATTGAGGATATTTATGCCATAAATAAAGAATTGGAAGCATATAATCCGGAAATTGCCGCAAGACCGCAGATAATAGCGGCGAATAAAATTGACATGATGGCAGAAGAAAACGATACTATCGACCGTATCCGTGCAGAATTTGAACCAAAAGGCATTCCTGTCTATCCGATTTCTGCTATTGCGAAAAAAGGCATCAGAGAACTTCTCTATGCAGTGCAGAATAAACTGGACGGTCTTGACAGGGAACCTGTTGTTTTTGAACAGGAATATATTCCGGAAGAGCATATAAACGTTCAAAATGAACCTTTTACGGTTGAATATGACAGCGAAAATGACGAATATGTAGTAGAAGGTCCCCGTATTGAGAAAATGCTTTCCTATACGAACTTAGAATCCGAAAAAGGCTTCCGTTTCTTCCAGAATTTCCTAAAAGAACAGGATATTTTAAAGAGGTTGGAAGAACTCGGCATTGAAGAAGGCAGTACGGTCAGGATGTACGGACTTTCTTTTGATTACTATAAATAGGGTGAAAAATGTTTCATCCTATGAAAAGGAGGCAGTCATGACAAGTAAACAAAGAGCTTATTTAAAAAGTTTGGCAAGCAGTCTCTCCCCTGTTTTTCAAGTCGGGAAATCCAGCCTGACGCCGGAATTTACACAGGCGATTGACGAGGCATTCAACACAAGGGAACTGATGAAAATTGCCGTTTTAAAAAACTGCATTGATGATCCGAATGAAATTGCAGCAATGATTGCAGAAAGAACCCATTCCCAGGTTGTTCAGGTAATCGGCAAAAAAATTGTATTATATAAACCGGATAAAAAGAATCCAAAGATTATTTTACCTTAACAGGAGGATAGAATCAGTTGAGAAAAGTCGGAATCATGGGCGGAACATTTGATCCGGTCCATATAGGGCATCTTATTATCGCAGAAAAAGCAAGAGAGCAGTTTCATTTGGATGAAGTTCTTTTTATGCCAAGCGGAACCCCATACATGAAAAATGTGGATGAAGTGCTGCCCGGTCCTATCCGGAGCGAGATGACAAGACTTGCCATAGAAGAGAATCCCCTTTTTTCCGTTTCCACGATAGAAGTCGAGAAAGAGGGCAGTACTTACACTTACGAAACGTTAGAAACCCTGCATGATAAAAATCCTAATACGGAATATTATTTTATTCTGGGAGCGGACAGTCTGTTTGCAATGGAAAACTGGAAAAATCCCGAAAAAATATTTGCAGACTGTCATATTCTTGCAGCACTTCGTAACGACAAGAACACAGAAGAGATGGAAGCGCAGGCTGCTTATTTAAAAGAAAAATTTAATGCCGATATTTCTCTGATAAAAACAGGGAATATTGAAATATCTTCTTCCATGATACGGGATCTGGTAAAAGAAGGACACTCTATTCGTTATCTTGTGCCCGATACGGTATATGACTATATTATTAAAAACAAATTATACAAAACGGATTCTCCGTCATAGACTTTTTACTCATCAAAAATTGATTCTAAAGAAAGCGGGATTTGCATGAAAGCAACAGATTTGAAAAAACTAAGAAAAGAAATGGAGAAAGAGCTTACATCCAAAAGATATGAGCATACATTGAGCGTTGCTTATACGGCGGCTTCCCTTGCTATGGTACATGATACGAATACGGAAAGTGCCTTAATTGCCGGTATGCTGCATGACTGTGCCAAATGTTTTTCTGCGAAAAAATTGGTTTCGCTCTGTAAAAAACATAATCTTCCGGTTTCAGAAGTGGAACTGCAAAATCCGACTGCGCTTCTACACGCGAAAGCGGGCAGTTTTCTTGCAAAGGAAAAATACGGTATTGACGATGAAGATATTTTAAATGCCATCAAATATCATACAACCGGCCGCCCTGATATGAGCAAATTAGAGAAGATTATATATATTGCAGATTATATCGAACCCGGCAGGACACATGCTTCCAACCTGAAACAAATACGTAAAACTGCCTATGAAGATTTAGATAAGGCGCTTTTCCGAATACTGGAAGATACACTTGCTTATCTGCAATCTACAGGCGGCAGAATTGATTCCATGACAAAATCAACCTATGAAAGTGTAAAA
>CAZKOR010000387.1:0-2660 GCA_964554405.1 uncultured Bacteroides sp.
CAATGGGACAAAGAGATCCGCGATGCTAAAAAGAGGTATATCGTGAAGGAATTAGGTTCCCTGCCAGATGACAAAGATAAAATTTGGAAAAAGAAGTTTTCTCCAGACTTACAATCTGTATTGCCTGTCTGAGAATATCCGGAAGATATTCATCATACTTAATCTCTAACAAATGAAACCCTCTTTCCAGTATCGGCACCGTCACAATGTCCTGCTTCATAAAAGCTCCGGTATCAGGTGATGCGCATATGTTCCTGTCTATGGTGATACGCACATTTCCTTCCGGATACACATAAGGTACTCTGTCATATTCCACAATGACAGCAGGCTGTAGAAGCATACTGTCTCTTGCCAGTTCAAATTGTCTTAATACGTTCCTGTCAGAAGAATATGCATCTTCTATCGGAAATCCCTCTAAAATTTTCCCGGTTTCTTCTCTTTTCAAATCACAGGCTTCTTTTCTAACTTTATCCCTGAGTCTGTATTTGATTTCCAAATGGAATTTTTCATCCATTCCTGAAAGATAGGAGCGTATTCTATATTTTTTTCTGTTGTCTATGCCGTCTTCTTTTTGCTTCATGGCACTGTTATGATAATCATCAAAATAAAGACTTCTTACGGTATAAAATCCCTTTTCGCCACTATGCTCATCCCTATCCATCAAACAGTCAAGCTGTGCCATAAGCAGTTCCACCTGCAATTGTGAGCAGAGAAATTTCAGTTCATGTCTGTATCGAAATCTTTCCATTCGTCACTTTCCCGTCCTTTTGCATCGATACCATAATAGCATATAGCTGCCAAACATGACAAGCAATATAAACCAGAGACGGTAAGACATCACTAAATGGACAAGACCGCCGTCATTCTCATCGCTGTTTTCCGCAATATCCATTTCCATCATCTCCGCAGGAAGCTCCTGCACCCTAAGCTCAGGCAGTTCAACTTCTATAATGACGTCAGAATCAACAGATTCCGCCCACTCGTCCATAATACGCAGCTTATTCTGCATATAGGTTATCAGATATTCGGTCTGCTCTTCCAGAGAGAGTCCTACTATGAAGCCGCTGCGCTCTCCTGGAAAACGTTTCTGATCCATAAATATGGAGTCGGTAATTGCGGCTGTTTTATCCATAATGCCGCCATTTAAGAGTACCTCGATTGACGGACGAAAATGCTCCTGATATTCCAATAATAGCTGCCTGCGAAATTCCGGTTGGGAATACAATGATGTATACCAACGACCGAGATTATTATATTGCAGGTCATAGTCCGTAACAAAAAGATTTACCGCTTCCATCACGATTCCTCTTCCCATCGTACTATCCAAATCCCAGACCGGTCCGTCGTAAAGAATTTCTTTGTCTAAATCAAGATACATGTAATGACTGGTATATCCGAAGTCCATATCCTGCAAAATTTCTTCCATGAGAAACATTTTCGCAAAGGATTCCATATCTATTTTTGTCATTGCCTGTGGTATATCGCCTGTTTCTATGGCTGTTGTAAATTCATCAAAAAATTTTTGAACGCCGTCTACATCACGATTTTTTTCAGGAGCATGAATCACTATCGGCTGCTCATTTGGTAATTGTATATAATCGTCTTCCTCGACGGCACGTTCAATATAATCTATTTCCAGCAAATAATTATTGCCGATATCTACCCGGTCTGGACCTGGTTTAAGCTTCTCCATTATCTGGTACAGTCCCATATACTCATCGTTGATGTATAAATCCACAAAACGTGCGTCCGGAGAAAATAAAATGCCCCCCTCTGCCGCGAGTTCAAATCCAATCTGGTTTCTGATATAAGCTCCGTCATAATAATTGGCGCTTAATACCCATGTTTTTTCCGCTCCCATGCCAAGAATATCCTGTGCATCATCCAGTTTTATTGTATAGGACTTTTTCCTTGCATCCCATGCCGTATTGCCCCTTCCGGACAAACTTTTAACTTCTGCTATAGTCTGCACCCGGCCTTCTGCATCCGCAACTTCCATAAAACCGCTTTCAGAGTTCTCTTTATCGGCATGGATATATTCCATGCCTCCCGACGATGTTGTCAGTCTGATGACAGGAATTTCCGACCCCTGCATGAAAACAACGATGCCACTGTAGAGGATGCTGTCATCCTCCCATAGACTTACTTCATATTCCTGATTTAGTTTCACTTTATCCAGTGTGCTGCCGTTTTCAAATTTCTCATTTCCAATCTGCAGCTGTCCGGATCTGTCCATGCCAAGAGAGATATTTTCCAGTGACAGAAAACCCGGTATACAGAAATAAAGAGTCTCTTCCGAGTAAAACCCTTTTATCTTATCTTGAATGCCATCCTGCTTATAAACAAGAAAAAAGGGAAGCCGGATTTCGTCATCCGCTTCTTCTTTCTTTGCAGAGAAAGAAACAGTATTAACCAACATAGCCGCCAATATTGTGATACATACAATAAATAATATGCTTCTTATCCTAAAAAACTTTGATGACATGCTAAAATCCCCATACGTTTCAGGTTATTGCAAAACAATCTTTTAAAAGTATAACATATCAATATTGTACCTTCAACATTTCAAATGGCGTGAATTTCTCCTTTGTTAAGCCAGTAATCAGCCCATTTTGATTTTACCGTTTCATGGACACGGCGCGGAATGGGAACATGATGGT
>CAZKOR010000388.1:0-2657 GCA_964554405.1 uncultured Bacteroides sp.
CCGTCACCACGATTCCTATTACCGTTAAAGTAATTCCTACAATCTTCTTCATGCGTTCGACTCCTCCAAACTCTCATTTGTATTGGTAACATCATATCACAATCACATTAATCAATCTACCTGCTCCTTTTTCCCGTCAAAAGGCTTTTTATCTGCTCGTCCGTAAAGTACGTTATGTAGTATCTGCTGACACACATACCGCATGAAAATAGAGCGCATAGACTAATTTTTCTATACACTCTGACGCTGTGTTACTATTCTTTTATGATTGTGGTAATGGTGTCTAGACAAACTAGAATTTAGCATATGAACTTAGAGCTTTTTTTCAATTGGAACTGTTCACCAATCTTCTTGTATTTTTGTGTGTAATAAGTTTTCCAATCCGTCAAAAATTGCCTGAATTTGTGCGTTTTTATTTATTCCCCAGTACCAATTATCGCTGGTTACAATGGAAATAAAATTTGTATTATCTGAATCATATTCTTCGCTGTTCCAACTATCATAATTGCATACGTTCATCAGAGAAATACTTATAAATGGTTTTTTTGATGTAAATGCACCTTGTTTTTCGTCTTTTAAAAACAGTCCACAACCGTACAGAAATGTTTCTATTTCCGCAGTATTCCATTTCTCAGAAAGGCCATTTGTTTTGAAATGATAATAAATGTAGTCCAAAATATAACCTCACATTCGTAAATTCCGATTTGTATCGCTAATAGAATACCACAATCACACTCATATTTCTATCACATTTTTATTAACTTTCTTCCTCCCTCCGTTTCGTCTTACTCAGCTGTCTGTTATCTGTTATTTTCAAGTTAAGGCGACCATTTTTGCATTTTTTCACTTTTTTGGTTGCCTTAACTCGGCTATATCTATTAACTTAGAAAAAGCTCCGGCTCGCACCGGAGAATTCACCTAATATGCGCCCGATAATTTACCACTTTCATTAGACCCCAAAATGTATCATAAATTTGTTTCTGTTAATTGCATTCTGTATTTTATCTGCCAATTCTCTCAAATTTGCATCCCTGTTGATTCGTCTGTCTGATAATACAATCTCTTGAAAACCTGGTAATGACTCAGGCGGTATCAATGTAATTCCATACCTCGCAAGTCCAAATTCGGGTCGGTCAAGGCTATGGAAATAAGTCTTTAGAAGAACCAGCTTATCCCACCAATCATCTATATAAATATCATCATCAATACATACACATTGATATTTCTCCGGAGCATAGAAATACTTCTGTGTTTCTCCTATATCCTCAATTATTCCAAATTCTGCCCTAATCATTTTGCTCCACCTGTATTTTCGTTCAATAATCCTCCAATCTGAATGCTTCTTTCGGTATATACTTTATCAAATCGTGGATTTGATACTTTTCTTTTATCTCTTCCGGAAGATTCGGATAAAATGTCAGAGAAGCATATTTACAAACTTCATTTCCCCACAAATTCTCCGTAGACAGCAAATATCCATAATAGTCGTCATCATAATGGATATGCCATGACAGTTCCTTTATCATCCGCAGACTCATGGCTGTTTTTACGCTGACTGTAGCTTTGCTTAATACGGCATCGTATTCTGCATCCAAAATCAGTCTTGCTATTTCAGGCGGCTGGCCATCAATAATCAAATCAACCGCAATGTCCATAAAAGATTTTAAAGGTTCTTCAAAATCATTTTCCAATGGCAGATCTTCAATACCGCTATTCTGTAAGTGCAAAACTATCCTCATAAAATAGCGAAATATCCTGTCTAAATTTTCATTACCGTATCTGCTTTTAATGCTCCCCTGCATATTTCCTCCAGTTCTTTTTAAATCAGAGGTTCCTCTGTTAAAAATTGAGAACGCCAATTTCCCGCACATTAATATTTAGAAAACAACTTTTTAGTATCCTCCATAAACTCAGCATTTCTATTTATAATATCTGAAATGATACGCTTTCCATCTCCCTTTTGGAAATTATTGCTGTTAAATAATGTCAAAAAGTTTTCGCGGGCCAATTTCACCATTGAGACAGCTACATCCGTATATTCTTTTTCCGAATAATAATACCCATCATATCTTTTTACTCTACCTTGTGGATTTTGCGTACTTTCCAGACTTTGCTGGCTTTGTGGAGTTGGACGGCTATTTCTACGGGCAAGCCATGCTCCGCCCATTGTTTGCCGGCATGTAATATATCCCTCTAAGTCTCCCAGCCTTCTTTTAAACGCTATATCCAGTTTCTCCAAATCCTCCTCAAGAGTTAATATTTTATCTCCCATAATTTCATAGGAAACCAGACGGTCTCCATATTTATGTTCCTCTACAATCTGATTATAAAGAGTTTCATAAGTTTCCATGATAGAGTTCATTACATCAACAACATCATAGTTTCCTCCTTCTCCTAAAGTCAAACTACTCATATGCCTCATTCTCATGTAATAGTCAAATTCAATCTCGTTTGTTTCTACTCTCGACATCTCTCTGGGATCGGTATATTCTATTTTAGGTTGTAATTCATTTACTCTCTCTCGTAATGCCCTTAACCCTTCCTCTGAAATAGAAAGATTTGCTGACCGCTCCTCCGGCATTGAAATTGCTTCCCTAACAAACGTTTTTCTCTGCTCATAATTTGCCGCTGCTTCAAATAAGTTGTAACTGCTTCCA
>CAZKOR010000389.1:0-2627 GCA_964554405.1 uncultured Bacteroides sp.
AAAATAGGAAATCGTTCAACAGGGGATATACAAGCGAAGGATTTGCTGAAAAAGTTTTCCATCTTCATCTTCGATATAGAGGAGATAACGACGAACTCTATTTTCGTGACTATTTGAATGACAATCCTCTATTGGCAAAGCAGTATGAAGAATTAAAACTCTCTTTTTGGAAAGAGTTTGAACATGATAGAGATGGCTATACGCTTGCTAAAACTTGTTTTGTAGCTGAACAGACGACTAAAGCCAAAAAGTATTACGGAAATAAATACGAACGAAGCTAATTTTGAATTTTGATTATGAACCTACAGAAGAAATGGAACAGAATATATAATTCCGGAATGGATGATTTGAAATGAACGAGAAAATAACAAATAAGAAAATACGCTTTTTTGAGGAAATTTCATCAAACGCTCATGTGGCGCTCAATACGATGCAATATGATGGCTGGATCATACGATTTGCCAACGGACAAACCAATCGGGCAAATTCAGTCAGTGTTATCTATCCGTCTACGATCGGTTTTGATATAAAGGTTCCTTATTGTGAAGAAATCTATAAGAAAGCAGGCTTACCCTGTGTATTCAAATTAACCGAAGAGGATAACGAACTGAATGAATATCTGGAAGCGCACGGTTATAAAGTTGTCACGCCAACGGATGTGATGCTTCTGGATCTGAAAGATAGAACTTTTCAAAAAGGAGCGTGTGTTTTTTTCAAAGAACCTACGGAGGAATGGTTACGCGCTTATTTTACTTTTGAGGGAATTGTGGATATCACCAGACAAGAGACATTTCGTCAGATGCTTTCAAAAGTTCTTGTTGATACAATCTACTGCTCTGTGATTAAGGATGGTGAAGTGGCAGCCTGTGCATCGGCAGCCACGGAGCAGGGATATATGCTCCTTCAAAATGTTGTAGTCAGTCCTGCATACCGGGGTCAAGGTTATGGAAAGGCAGTTTGTGAATCTTTGATTGCTCAGGTAAAAGAAAACGGCGCACACCACACATACCTTCAAGTTGTCAGGGAAAATGCAGCGGCTGTAAATATGTATTTGAAATTAGGGTATGAGAAAGTTTATACATACTGGTATATGAAAAAAATACAAATATGAATTTGTGGTTTGCCATTAGGAGAGTTGACAATGAGAGGATTTATACCATTATGGTTTTCAGGGAATGCAACAGGGATAATCTGTATTCTCATGGCGGTATATCTTTCATTTAATACGGTTATGAATCTTATTTCCAAAAGCAAAAAGGAAAAATATATAATGACACCACTCTCTGCAATTTCAGCAGTATGTTTTTGGATAACTGCACTGTAAATACTTATACAAATTTCAGTTTGCAGATTAAATGATTGAAATTTTCTTATTTTTCAAGGGAAAGCTTTGTTCATATATGTTTGCACAGAGCAAAACATTGTAATGAAAAATTATTTATTTGGTTTACAGTGTTTGCGTTTGCACATATAATAGAATCAAAATAAAACAAGGAGTGATATCAAATATGCCTACTACAAATATTAATGTTCGTGTTGATTCTGCATTAAAACAGGAAGCAGAAGCTCTTTTTAATGATCTTGGATTAAATATGTCTTCTGCAATTAATATGTTCCTGCGTTCTGCCATTAACCACAATGGCATACCGTTTGAAATCAAACGTCTTACGCCAAATGCGGAAACAAGGGCTGCGTTGGATGAATATGAGGAAATGAAAAAGAATCCCGGTAAATATAAGCGTTATGAATCATTTGACGAAGTGTTAGATGAGGTATTTGCCGATGCTTAAAATTGTTCCATCTAATCAGTTTAAAAGGGATTTGAAACTTGCAAGAAAACGTGGATGCAAAATAGAGCATTTACGGGACGTTGTTAATGCATTAGCAAATGAGCAAAAACTGGACGAAAAATACCGTGACCACGGATTGGCGGGTAATTATAACGGATTTCGGGAATGTCATATTGAACCGGATTGGCTTCTTATTTATCGCATCAATCAAGATGCTCTTGAATTATTCTTATTCCGTACAGGAACACATTCTGATTTGTTTTAATGGATATTATAGAGCGAAATACACCCATTGCACAACTGCATTTATGCAATGGGGATTTCGCCTTGCAGGGGGAGGCGCTAATGTCTAAGCTTCATTTGTAAAAGAAAAGAAGTATACATTACGGTGTTATTGGTAGCGATAAATGCGAAATTGTGAGGAAGTGTGAATGGATATAGCCTTATATTATCAGGAAAAAGGGGATAAAGACCCGTTTATCCTTTTGCGCGGGAACGGAGAGAACGGTTCCTATTTCAAACATCAAATGGAGTATTTCAGTGACAGATACAGAGTGATCGCTTTAGATACACGGGGCCACGGTAAATCGCCAAGAGGTACTGCACCTTTTACGATTGAGCAGTTTTCCCGTGACTTATATGATTTTATGGCAGGTCATGAAATTTCAAAGGCAGTTATTTTGGGATTTTCAGACGGCGCAAATATAGCGATGAGATTTGCGATAAAATATCCAAATATGGTAAAGGCATTGATATTAAATGGAGGTAATCTGAATCCGAAGGGAGTAAAGAGAACGACACAGATTCCAATCGAAATAGGATATAAAATAGCAAGAC
>CAZKOR010000390.1:0-2617 GCA_964554405.1 uncultured Bacteroides sp.
ATTATTTAACCTTCGATAAGGATTTTTTATGGTTTGCTGAAAAAAACTATAAGCAATATGACTTTGTCCTGCTTTCCAATGACGTGAAGGAATGGAGTCAATATTTATTTGAATTATATGGACTTTATCAATATTTTAAAGAATGCATTGTCAGCGGAGATATTCATATGCGCAAACCTGAAAGCCGAATTTTTACTTATGCTATTAACCATATACAACGCAATCCGCATGAGTGTATTTTTGTTGATAACAGCGTCAAAAATCTGGATGCAGCGCAGAAAATGGGAATCAATACTGTGCTCTTTAACAGGGATAACGAAGTATATTCCGGCAATATAGTAAACAGTTTTGAGGAATTGGATAAAGCTCTTAAAAATATTTGAATCCAGGTTCTGCTGGTAAGGCATACATATGGCGGGGCAAAGGGAAAACTGTTAATTCCCGGTGGTTTTTGTCATGAAAATGAATTACCGGAAAAAGAGGTTAGAATGATTTTAAGACACCGAATGTTGTATTTGAGAATGGAATTAAGGGTTTTTCCAATCATTTTTGAAAAGTGGTTGAAGTTTTGTCATGTATGTGCTAATATAACCATAGACCGTAGGAAGGCATGGGTAATGCCCGAATCCAAATATTCCATTGGCGGGATTAAGAATGGTATATCCATTCTTTTTTTATTATGAAAGAAGGTGTTACGAATGCCAAATACTGAATTGCCGATAGATTTAGAAAATCAGGTTGTACTAATGAGAAAATATGTAAACTTCCGGCAGAGAAAAAAGATGAGAGATTTTCTTGGATATGTAGGATATTTTAGAGCAAGTCGTTATGGGAAATATCTTTTAACTTTATGAATTTGATGTGCAACTTAGATTGTTATTGTTCAAATATTGTAAGAAGGCAGAAGTTTATTTTAAGAGTGAGATTGCAAATGCGGTTTCACTAAAGACCGGAGATGCAGGTTTTTACTTGGATAAACAATATTATACTCTTACCAAGAGTGAAAAGGATAAAAAGACCAGAAATAGAAATGTATCATTCTTTAATACAAAGTTTTTTGTCGGATTAATAAATGATGAAGAAAAACTGAGAAGAGATGTGGTCAAACATCCAGAACTGAAAGAGTATCGCAGGGGAGGGACTCGTCAAAATAATGTATTGCCTGTGTGGGCAGCGTTTTCATATTTTGAAATGGGTACCATAGTAATGTTGTATTCGTATCTACGTGGTGATTTGCGAAAGGGAGTATTGGATTATACATATCCGGGGAATAATTACAAAAAAGAAGTAACAAAGCAGATGGATACGTGGCTGGATGCAGTCAGAAACCTTAGAAATTACTGTGCACATCATTCTATGTTGGTAGGCATGACTTCTTCTGTGGTAATACCGGATAATAGAGACAGCGCAGATGTTCTTCCAGATAATACAAACCTATATTCAAGATTGTATGCGTTAAAGAAAATATTGAAGCAAAAGGATGCGGATATGTTGGCAAAGGAATTGGACAAACTTATATCAAAGACGAAATTAGATATATATAAGATGAGCATTTTGCCGGCAAATTGGAAAGATTTGTATGATAGAATCTTGTCCTTGTAGGGATAATAGATTTGTTTGTGAGTATAATAAAAAGGACCGTAGGAAGGCGTGGGTAATGCCTGAATCCAAATATTCCATTGGCGGGTAGGCAGCTATGGAAATGGCTGCCTATTTCAGTTATTAATGGCGGTGTCTTGTGGAAATTGATTTGAAAGTTGTGGGACTATTTTATGCTTTCCCATAAGGAACTGGACAATACAATATCCCATATCTTATTTGACACAAGCGGTTTTAAGAAAAATGCAATCAAGTAAATGGTTATTAGAATAATAATGGGTTCATATTTCGTAGAAATATTTTCATTATTTGTTGATATTTTAAATGGCAATTTGAATGAAAACATTTTTCCACAATAATAACCTAAAAATGTTCCTAAAGTGTTAGTGATTAAATCATCAATATCTGTGAGTCTGAAAGTAAATATCTGCAGCAATTCAATGATGACTGATAGCAATAGTCCCATAAATACAGTTTTCTTTATCGGACGATATTCTTTCCAAATGACAGGCAGTAAAAAACCCATTGGTATAAATAAAAGGATATTAAGTATTGTGTTTTTGATATACTCAATCGGACTGGAGAAAATGTCTATCAGCGGTATCAAATTAAAGCTAAGATCAACTCTCAATGTATAGACTGTTGGAATACCAACCGCTGAGAAAACTGCCATAGAATAAAATGCAAATATAAAAAACATAAATATCTTACCAAAGCTACGCTGCTTAAATAAAACATATTGCAAAATAATTATAGCGGGTATAATAAAAACCATTGACGAAAAGCATTCTATTCCGATAGATAATAATCGAACCATTTCTGCATCCTCCAAACTCTTCCAAATTGTCTTTCATTTTATCATATGATTGTTTATAATGTTATTAATATTAACTTAAGATTTTATGTAGAAAGAGGCGGAAGAATTGAAAAATAAAAAAATGAATGAAGACATTATTATATATCTAACTCAACTTTCCCAGCAGAGTTCACCAAATAAAGCCTGAATGAATAAAGCTTG
>CAZKOR010000391.1:0-2614 GCA_964554405.1 uncultured Bacteroides sp.
TGACTTCCCTTCTATTGTCTTCTTTGTATTTGTTAAATTGAGATAAATCGAACATCTGGCACCTCCGAAGTTACCTTTATCATATTACAAATCCTCCAAAATAATTTTACTATAAAATCCCTCAAATGTCATTTGAATCATAACTCTCGTACTTATAACCTACAGCCTTTTATTGCTTTTTATACGCCGCTTTCCTATAATAAAAATAATTTCCATCATATTAGCATTCCTTGTCATTACGATATTAGCAAACGCTAAACCTATACCCAGAATGACTGTACCGGAGGTTTCTTCCCCTTTGACCAATAATTTTATAAAGGAGATATCACTATGATTAAAGAAGCCATTGTAAAAATTGTAAACAAAGAAGACCTCACTTATGACGAAGCCTATACTGTCATGAATGAAATCATGAGCGGAGAAACAACGCCGACGCAGAATGCGGCTTTTCTCGCTGCTCTTTCTACCAAAAGCACGCGCGCAGAGACAACTGACGAAATTGCCGGATGTGCTGCGGCAATGCGGGATCATGCCACCAAACTGACTACTGACATGGAATTGTTTGAAATCGTTGGTACAGGCGGTGACAATGCACACAGCTTTAATATTTCCACGACTTCCGCTCTCGTATGCGCCGCAGGCGGTATGAAAGTAGCAAAACACGGCAACCGTGCAGCTTCCTCCAAATGCGGAACAGCCGACTGCTTAGAAGCATTAGGCGTCAATATCGAACAGAGCCCCGAGAAATGTATTGAGCTTTTAAATGAAGTAGGCATGTGCTTTTTCTTCGCCCAGAAATACCATACTTCCATGAAATATGTCGGCGCTATCCGTAAAGAGCTGGGATTCCGTACCGTATTCAATATCCTTGGTCCGCTTACCAATCCCGGAAGCCCTGCAATGCAGCTTCTCGGCGTATATGACGAATATCTGGTAGAGCCGCTGGCACAAGTTCTGATAAGCCTCGGCATCAAACGCGGCATGGTAGTATACGGTCAGGACAAACTGGACGAAATCTCCATGAGCGCACCTACTACTGTCTGTGAAATCAAAGACGGATGGTTCAAATCCTATACGGTTACGCCCGAACAGTTCGGACTGGAACGCTGTACCAAAGCCGACCTTGTAGGCGGTACACCGGAAGAAAATGCGCAGATTGTACGTGACATTTTAAGCGGTCAAAAAGGACCTAAACGCAATGCGGTCTTAATGAATGCCGGAGCAGCCCTCTATGTCGGCGGGAAAGCAGAAAGCATGGCAGACGGCATCCGTCTCGCAGCAGAGCTTCTTGATTCCGGCAAAGTTATGGAAACACTGAATAAATTTATAGAAGTAAGTAACCGCGGTTAAGGATAGCATGCAAACAGGCTGCTGTGACTTTTCAGACACGGCAGCCTGTATGACCAAATACCGTCATAATCTTAATCCTCCTTACCTTATATTAGTTTGAATACAGCCGCCAAAAGACAAATTGTAGCAATTAAAATTGATGCGGCAATTCGTAACAAGGAAAAACTATATAACTTTTGGGGATTCAGCTTGTCATAGCGTACATTGACGGTCGAGCCTACTTGTAAAGCCATAGGTACTTGTACGCGGTTTTGTGATTGGTAAGATTTTCCGTTTACCATATAGGAAACTTGCGCCCATTTTGAATTACGGGCTTTTGCTGTTTCGGAATTTGGCATTTTTATAGAAATAATTGTCCCTGTTGTCTGCGCTGTCTTATTTCGCTTCAAGAGAAATTGAATACAGTTTATAAGTCCGAAACACAATGCTGCCGCGGCAATGATATAAAGAAAAATCGTATCGTTGTTCATATTTTGCATTCCTTTCTTTTATGCTAAATCTACACTGCTATAAAATCTCATTGACAAGAAAACTGAAATAATTAGAATCCCCAAGCTCAAGAGGGTAATTCCCCCATATGCAAGTATTGGAGAAAACAAAGAAAGAAAATCCAAATTTACGCTTTCCATTTTCATAAGCTGTGGAAGAATAAAAGGAAAAGCCATTATAACAACAACGAAAGCAAATTTTGTTTTCTCGTACCCTAACTTGTATTGTACTGGCAGATATAAACCAATGAAAGCAGAAGTTATAAAAAACATGATTACAAATAATTTTATGTCACATGAGCCTAATCCCGGAACAACTAAAGTTTCAATCCCATATATAAGGCAGCAGGCTGCATAAATTGCCACGCAGAAAATATACTTAGACAAAACAATCATTTTGCGAGAATATGGTGTAGCACATAACAATGTTGCGGCTCTGAGAAATTGATATTCTTTCAAAGATACATATTGCAGCAGCATTAATACACAAAAATTGACAGATAGCATAAATCCTAAAACTCCGGCGTACTGCGGTACGCGCCAAAGCATAAAAAGCGGGATAAGAACAGCAAAAACCAGCATAAGCAATACATACTTCTTTACAATGAGAACATCTTTTTTTATCAAATGGAACAACATCATTTCTTATATCCTCCTATATTGGCAAGCATAATATCCTCTATCGTAGGACGTTCAGTAATAGCGTCCGGGAAAAAGGACTGAACCTCTGCTATTTGTTTTGTAACCCCCGTAAATCCAAATGCAGTTTCTGATAT
>CAZKOR010000392.1:0-2611 GCA_964554405.1 uncultured Bacteroides sp.
ATGAAAGATTATGATGATTTTGTACAAGTCGTTGAACAGTATGAGCAGGATGCAGATAATGTCAATGAAATTTTAGAGGTGTTTGCGGCTAATACGACGGATATTAATCAGACAATGGAAGCAATGAATACCGGAATCAATGATATTTCCATTGTAGTAGAGGATAATGCGAAGGGCGTTACAAACGTTGCGGACAGTGTAGTAACTTTGGCTGCGGCAATTGGAGAGATTCAACAGGAAACGACCGGAAATCAGGAGATTTCCAGACGTCTTAATGATGAGGTAAACCGTTTTAAGCAAGTATAGTGAGGAATTATTATGAAAAAGAAATTTATCTATGCTTCTCTTGCATCCGTCATGCTCTTATGCAGCGCATGCGGAACACAGGACGGTGCACCAAACAGCGAAACAATAACCAATGAAAATACTGCGGAGTCTTCCAATACTGCCAACGCATCTGCAACAACTATCGACAATACAGAACAATCCATTTCTGTCTCTATCGATTTACAAACGGAAGAAAACAATGAAACTGCAGAGGATGGCACATCTATCTACACCAGTGTCATTGTTTATCCCGTTGTATCAATCGAGGGGAATGAAGCCACTGCCGAAAAAATTAATGCGGATATCCAAACAAGAGTTGATGCCTTCCGTGCAGATACAATGGTTCTTGATATGGCAAAAGAGGGCTACCAGTATACTTTGACAGAAGAATCCGAATACCCTTTCTTAGGGTACTCATCAGATTTAGACTATACCGTAACTCGTGCTGACAGCAATGTCATATCTTTTGCCGTGACTTATTATGATTTTTCTGGCGGAGCACATGGCAACTTTGGAACCATCGGCGTCAATTACAATTCTCGTACCGGAGAGCTGATTGACTTCGCAGAACTTTCAGAAAATGCCGATTCTTTCCATGCCGACACCTTTGCTTTTATTCAAGAACTTGCCGCAAGCGAATCGTATCAGGAAAAGTTCTTCCCTGAAACATCAGCGGAAGAACTGGAATCGGCTCTTTATGCTGATGAAAAATGGTACTTCTCCACCAGCGGGCTTGTCTTTATCAGCGATCCCTACGCGCTTGGTCCTTACGCTTCAGGCGCGATAACATTCACAATTCCTTATCATGACCTTGAAGAAATGGGATTAAAAGAAGACTACCGATATGACAAGAGGAGGTAAATAATGCTGATACCACACTTACATTTTTGTGACAACTGCGAAGAAGCGATTGCCGTATATGAGAAAGCGTTTCATACAAAAGCCGAAAGTATCGTATACAACCGTGATTATGCACCTAATGAATGTCCGAACGATAACAGAATAGCACACGCTGTTATGAACATCCACGGACAAAAAGTTTTTCTGAATGACAGATTTGGCAACAAGGACAAATCTCTTAATTGTGCTGTTCATTTAATCGTTATGTTTCCATCTGTCGAAGAACTTCTTGCCTGCTATGAGTTTTTCAAAGAAGAAAGCACAATTATTGACCCGTTCACAAAATTACCGTACAGTGAATTAGCAGGTAACTTTATTGATAAATTTGGCGTACAATGGGGTTTTATGACAGAGTAACATAATACCCTCTGTAAGTGAGGTGAGACTATGTTGCACATAGCGATTTGTGATGATGATAAAGCAACCGTAGAAAGCCATAAGAACATTACAGAAAATTATCTAAAGGACTGCGGCAGTATTGGAAAAATAGAAACCTATATAACCAGCGATAATCTGCTTTACGATATTACCGAGGACAAACTTTTCTTTGATTTGATTTTATTGGACATAGAAATGCCCGGAAGTACAGGCATGGAAATTGCGGAAAAAATTAAGCCCTATCTGCCGAATGTGAAAATCATTTTCATTACTTCTCATATCGAATATGCCATAGACGCTTTTGAGCTATCCATTTTTCGGTATGTGCCAAAAAGCGATATAGATAAACGACTCCCTACCGCTATACAGGACGCAATAAAACTGATTGAGTTAGAGGGCGGAAAAACCTATACGATTCAGACAAACAGCCGCCTTGAGAAAATACCTTATCGGGAAATTTTCTATATTGAACGGGATGGTAAAAATGCAAGTATTACCGCTGTCGGCGGAATATCGAAAGTTCGGAAAAGTTTACAGCAGGTTTATTCAGAATTAGGCGCGGACGAGTTTATTTTTACAGACCGGGGATGTATCGTAAATATGATACATATTATGCAGATTAAAGACGGTATGGCGGTACTGAAAAATGGAGAAGCCCTCCCCATAAGCCGCTCTCATTTGCAGGCGGTCAAAGAGCAGATTAACCACTATTGGGGGATGCATATATGACAGACTGGCTTATTTTATTTTCAAATATCGCCGCCGGAAGTGTGAGAACGATGATAGGTCTGTTTCTTATTTACCGGCTGCTTACCGCCAAAAAGCCTAGCAGGAATAGTGTCATAATAGCTGCTTCCGGCATTGTTGTAATTTTTGCAATATTGTCTCTAACAGGATTATCAGATTTCTGCCGCATAGTGTTAGAAATAGTCTGGATTGCTGTCTGCGCCGGTTATTTTCAAAATGCAGATACCAGAATGAGCCTTTTTGTGAGCATTTTCTATGA
>CAZKOR010000393.1:0-2607 GCA_964554405.1 uncultured Bacteroides sp.
TTTTCCCGTATCCATCCTTTCATCTCTTTTAACAGACTATTATCCCAAAATTCAATTTCTCTTTCGCATTGAACAAACGCCATATGTAACTGTGCAATTGCACAGCCCATTTTCCAAGCAATTGTTTCATTTTTGATATCGGAAATATTATTCCCCCGTAATTTTTCTGACATGAGGAAATAGTTATTTTTATACTCTACAAATTTTTCTCCTGCTTTCGTAAAAATTGTCTTCGCAACCGGAATAGCACAATCCGATAATATTTCCGATATTTTTATATTTCTTTCCAACTGCTTTTTGTCATCATACACTTTTATTACATAATCATGATTGACTTCCCAGGCTGAGGGATATATTTGTAATAATTGCTTACTCTCCATTCCCCATAAAGACAAAATTTGCTGTATCATCTCTTTCATTTTCTGATATCTCACCTTTTCTTTTGAAACAATCCTTCTAATACTCGCTTCAGACAAATGATATATATTCCCAAGCTGTCCGTTAGTTCTTCCTTCAAGATGCTTTAAATATATATGTTGGTTACGCTTCTCTAACTCAATCTTATAATCGGTCTGTCGCTTTACCTTACAATAATTTCCTTTTGGTATATACAAATAGCCGCCTTGATAATATTTTTGAATCATAGAAAGTAGTTCTTCAGGCAAAACATTATTTGCATTTACATATTTCATCGGTATCATTCACTCCGTAAGCATATTTATTAATATAAAGGCAGTGCACAAGGCATGTTGGCAATTGTTTATTATAACAGAGTATCTCTGCTTATTGGTGATTATATCCTTTTCTGTATAGAATATAATCACCGTTAGTTATTCCCAATATTGTTTTATATTGTGTAATGCCTCTGCTTCGTACAACGCATGCACTATATATAGTAATATATGATTACCTGATTGGCATAAAAATCATCTCCACTATAACTGCCTGTCATACTAATGTAAGTGTCTTGCTTTAAATCAGAAAATGCACCCTGTCGTTTTTCAGTATCAGTGTCCCCATTCACTCCGCCATTTTTGATAGTCCATACCTCAAATTTCGTTTCTTCGGAAAAATAAACTGTAATTAACACTTTCTCCTCTGCGTCCCCATAAGAAACAGAGACATTCTCTGATGGCTGAAATACTTTATTGATTATCACACAGTTATCCCCAATGCTTTCTATGTCACCATCTAGTTCTACATCCGATTGCACCTGCGTATTATTGGGTTGCTGGCTGCCGCTATCTTCTACTGAGTTATCAGACTGGTTATTGGTATTTTCTTGCTGATTATCAACATTTTCCGTGTTTTTCTCCTCAGCATTTACATCCGTTACATTATTAACCTTAACAACGTCTACTTTCGGCGCATCTAAATGCTCGTCCGCCTTACCGCACCCCGCAGTCATAAATAATAAACTTGCACAAAGACATGCCGTTACTCTTTTGTTTCTCATCACTCTTTTCCTTCTTTCTTATAATTTTAGTAATAAAGAACATAACATATAAATCTCTAAATTAGCTCTAATTAATCTCTAATTAATCTCTAAAATGCAGGGACTATAAAAAAGGGGAAAAGGGTAATTGAGAATATCGAAAGAAGCAAAGATGGGTGCGTACTCAATCTACTCACCCATCTTTATAAACTCCAGCCTGTTGCTGCGACGATAACTGATATTAAAATTTTTTAAAAAACTTAATGCTTTCTGATAAAGATTTTTGTCTTCTTCACTGCCGGGAAAAATATTGTTTTTCTTATCCAAAAACTTACTGCCGGATGTAGGCTCATAACTGCCCATTACCATATAGAATAAATATTTGGCATAATTTTTATTTCCGCTCATTTTTTTGACTGCCGCTTCCATTGATTCTGACGTAAGCCCGCCATAGCCGCCTGTCTGTTTCTCCTCAGGCGCCGCACAATTGCAGTATACAAAACCTTTTGGCGGAACTCCACTGGCATCCAGAAAATTACCCGTATTATTTCCAGTATAATTTGTCTGCCATACTTTGGAACCCCAGACTCCATTGTAGGTAATGCCGCCATCTAACTTAAATTTTGTATTTTTTTCCACCGTTTCAAAATCAACATGCTCTACGCCGAATTCGTCCGCGAGCTCATTTGCGGTCTCCCGAAACAGCTCCTGCATGTCCTCACATGCCCAATACCAATCCGCATTGTAATAATAGGAACCATTCCAACTAAGTCCTTTACTTTCCAATAACTCTTTTCCCTCTTTTTCATTTTGAACACAAGCACAGCGCGTATTTGCCCTGCTGAAATATTCATATAATCCTGCCAGTCTGTCCGTAGCAAAAGCTTTACCGCCTGAATGATAAAAATATTCCTTGAAGAGATTCTTTACTTCATCGCGTCCTAATTTCCCGTCATAGAAATCTGTCATGATATCGTAAGTTTCGTAAAACAATTGATTATATGGTAAAGCTGCCCCCAACGGCTTCATTTGGTTTTTTAATTTTTCATATGTTTCCGAACCGACCGGTATCTCATAAGAATCTAACGATAACTGCAGACAGTCCTTTAAATTGTATGTAATTTCCTGCCCTTTGCCGTCTTTATAGGCATAGGTTTTTACAACCAAATCCT
>CAZKOR010000394.1:0-2606 GCA_964554405.1 uncultured Bacteroides sp.
AACCATACCCTGAAAAAAGGATATGGAATACATAAAGAAAAGATTTCTTTTCATGTGTACCACCCCTTAAATTGTATTTGAATACGACAAAAAAACCATGGACTTTTTTCAATCTCCACGGCAAAACAAACCTTTTGAACGTAATCAAATCGGATGGCTCATGAATTTACCTCGTATTTCAATTATTCTAAATATAATTTTAAGCAATACTCCAAAATTGTCAACAGCCTCAAGTTTATAATCCACTTTATTCCGAAACCAACTCCATAATATTTTCCAGTGAATCTGTTATCTTCCATGGCTGAAACTCATCTTTCTCACAATGAAAATTATGTTTTCTATCAATTAATATTGTTTTCATTCCTACTTTACCGGGACCGCAAATATCATCTACATAACTATCTCCGACAAAAACGGCATCTTCTTTATTACACATCTCTTTTCTCAAAATATAATGATAAAATTCCGGATCAGGTTTATATTTGCGTATCATTTCTGAAGTATATACCTCATCAACCACCAGTCTGTTTCTTTCCAAATCTTGATATAGCGGACTATTATCAGTGGTTGAACCAATTACTACTCTATATTTTTTTCGAAGATTTTCTATGGATGACAAAGTCTCATCAAAACAATTTCTTTTTCCTAAAGTATCAAGCATTATATTAACATCACTGACAGCGTCCCGACATATATCGTATTTCAAATAAAGCTGTTTTAAATCACATATAAAAATAGTCTCTTCATTTATAAACAGGTTCGCATTGGCATTATCCATATTAATGCGATGTTGTTTTTTCCATTCTTTATAAAAATCTTGTGGATTAATCTCTTTATCTTGTAATGCCAAAATTTTTTTCGCAGCATCCAATGAGCCTGTCCCTGTGGAGATCAATGTTCCATATACATCAAAAATAATTAATTTCATACTGCAGCCTCCTGCTTTAATTTGACTAAAAAGATCATAGCATACCCCTTACTTTTTTATGACAGCAACTTGCTTTCACCCATTAACTTTTGTAGTAAAATAATTATATGTTCCTGCTGTTTCCCATTTTCCAGCAACTACAATAATCTTATCTTTATTATTATATATTTCATCTCGAATGTCTCGATATGTATTCTCATCTGAAAAACATAATATAAAAGAATATTTTTGACTATTAATAGGTGCTGATAAATAAATATGCTTTTTTTCATTATCGTAAAATCTACTTTTCACAACTGCTTCAATAATTTTATTTCCAAAACATCCTTTAGGATATCTATATTCACTTCTGTCATCTAAAATCATTTCACCAATTTCTTTATTTCCATATGTAGCTTTAACAGGATAACTTTTGCACATAGAATATATTTGTCTCAATGTTCTAGGCGGATGTTTTTTTACTTCGCCTTTATTATGTTCCCCTGGCATGTTGCTTTTTTTCGATGTAGTAGTTACAGTATAAAGATTGTCCATCGCATCATCAAATATAAACTGGGTTTTATCAAATTGATCCTCATCAAACTCTTCATTACTTGATCCAAAAGGACACCTTAATACATGAGGATATTTTACTTTTGTCGCACTGAAATAAGCGTTTCTACTTCCATCAATGGCACATACATATAATTGTGCTTTACAGTTAGGATTTGGGCAAAAAAACACTTTATTCCTATCTTCTTTTACAGCATCTTTTGAATAAATTATATTTTTTCTTTCATAGTCTCTAAATGCATATTTTGCCACAACACATTCTCCTTTTCTATTTGATGTGTTTTTTTGCAAAAAAGAATTGATTAACTTATTGTCAACCAATCCTTTTAAATTTGGATATTTATCTTTCTGTCAATCCCCTACTCAACCTGCAGCACCTTATTGGTTTCGATAATCATATCTTCCACCTCTTTAGCAAGCCGCTCCAAATCGTCCATGGATTCTTTGATACGCTGACTGTTGCTGGAAGTTGTTTGCACACCTTCGATTGCACCGTTTGTCACAGGAATCAAATTTTTTACAGTATCATCAAAATTCAGAATTACTTGATTAACGTTCTCAATCGCGTTTCTGATTTCTCCATCACTTTCCTTGGCATTACCGACAGATGATTTAGAGCTGTCGGAAAGTTCCCGGATATTGGAAGCCACGACTGCAAATCCGCGTCCGGCTTCTCCGGCCCTTGCGGCTTCAATGGCAGCATTTAGGGAAAGCAGATTGATTTTTCCGGCAATTTTTTCTACATTCTGTGTCATTTCATTGTATTTACCAATGCTTAGATTGATCGCTTTCATTGCCTGCGTGATATTCTGGTTCATTTGATTCAGATCTTCTATACGTTCTGATACACCTGACATTTCCTGCGAACTCTTGCTGCTCTCTTCCTGTATCTGTGTAGCTTCCTGCTTTACCGCTTCAATATTTTCATAGAGTTCTTTAAACACACGCATCAGTTCGTCGTTCATTGCCAGAACCTTTTCATTAACCTGGCTCACTCTATGGCGCTCTTCCTGTATGGATTTCATCATGAATTCATGACAGTTTTCCGGCGTGTTCAATCCGCTCGCCACAGCGATTGCCATATCACGGCATGACCGGTAACCACAGGAATGACAGTCAAATCGTT
>CAZKOR010000395.1:0-2581 GCA_964554405.1 uncultured Bacteroides sp.
TTTGGAGATTCCAAAGGGAATCTTTGGGCTGTTAGGAGAAAACGGGGCAGGAAAGACAACGTTGATGAGGGTGTTGACGACAGTATTAGCACCTGCCAGCGGAACCGTAACTTTCGACGGAATACTATACAGCGAGGGGAATTATGAAAAAATACAGAGAAAAATAGGCTATCTGCCGCAGGAAATTGACTTGTATCCAAGCTTGACAGTACAGGAATGTCTGGAATATATGGGGGATTTATCAGGTATTTCCAAACAGATATGCAAAGAGCGCATCGGGTACTATCTTGAAAAAACAAGCTTGTCAGAGCATCGTAAAAAGAAAATGAAACAATTATCCGGAGGTATGAAACGAAGAGTCGGACTTGTTCAGGCACTTTTAAATGAACCTGAATTATTAATTGTTGACGAACCAACAACCGGTTTAGACCCGGAAGAGCGTATTCGTATCAGAAATCTACTGGTTGATTTCTCGGAAGGACGTACCGTTTTATTTTCAACCCATGTGGTGGAAGATTTGGCAGCTACCTGCAATCAACTTGCCGTTATGAAAAGAGGAAGCTTTTTGTATGCAGGAAGTATGTCAGGGTTATTGGAGTATGCAAAAGGAAATGTGTGGGATTTTGTAACGACTGACTCTGCACAGGCAAAGGAATTGGAGAAAAAATATCTGCTTTCCGCGAAACAGTACACAGAAAACGGAATACAAATGCGGATTTTGAGTAAAGAAAAACCGGATGTGGATTGTAACCCGGATAAAGTAACGTTGGAAGATGCTTATATTTATTTGAGCAATCAGCAATGATTATCATGCTGCCTAGATGGAATAGCGGCAAAATAGCCTTCCTGTATCAATAATTCCAATACCCGTGCCTCCCGTTCCAGCATTACCTGATTAAAATCATCTAATACATTCGTCCTGTTTGTATGTATTGCAAGCTGCGGCTCCACAAATTTGAGAGTAAAACCTTCGTCTGCTTCATACTCGTCTAAATTTTGCCGCACTGCAGCCTCTTTTACCTTACAGAGGTAATAATAGTTATCTTGTATAAAGATATCCTCTTTTGTGCCTTTTTGAATTCGATGAACCTGCCCGTATTCCTGAATGGAATTTTTAATAACACATAAACCTGTTTCTTCTAAAACTTCTCGTATTAAAGCATCTTCCTTACACTCGCCTGACTCTATACCGCCGCCCGGAAATTTATAATAATTGTATTTTTTACTATGTACCATTGCTATTTTTCCGGCTTTAATGATGATACCTCTTGCAGAAGGTCTGCTGAAAACGCTTCCATTATGCACATAATCTTTTTTGTCTATTTCAAACAACATACGCATTTTGCAATTCTCCATTTTCAGAAAGATGCGATTTCAATATGCTCCAGAAACTGAATGTTCAAAACATTGCAAATAACTGAATTAAATAATCACCGTTGATATCGGTCTCGTCTCTATCTAACATTCTTTTTCCAAATTCTTTAAAATTGCTTTTTTTGTAGAAAGTTAATAATTTTTTATTATCTTCGCATTCGAGATACATAAAACTTCCGCCGATTTCTTTCTGGATTGTATGGATTTTATTGACCGCCATTTGAAGCAAATCAGTTCCTGATATTAATGTATCATTTCCATCAGTAAAATTTTTCCCTAATTGAGCAATTAGTGGAGCAGATACAGTATATTCTTGTTTATCTGCATTGTACATACCTTGATTTCTGAGCTTTTTCGCCTCAGTGTTGCTTAGTGCGGTTTTATCTACTGTAATTACTTTAGATGTAATCGTGTAATATCCGACAAGTTCATGATTTTTTCTGTCTTCGGTTTGCCAGAAAACTAAGTGTGTTTTTGCGGAAGTTCTTTTTGAAAACTCAATTGCTTTATATTTTATGAAATTTTCGATATCTTTATTAAGTGGGCACGAAAAAGAAGAGAGAATGGACTTTGTCTCATCCTCTCCTAATTGTTCAAGTAAATCACTTAAATTCATTTCTACGAAATGTGTCTTGATAAACTTTTGTACCATATCATATATTCTTACCAAAGAATTCTTTGATTTTATCTCCTGTAAGTTCCTTGTGCTCGCGAGTTATTTGCGTTGGTTTGTACTTACTATTTTCCGCTTGACCTAAAGCGGTAACAAATGCATGGGCAAGCTGTTTATCCTTAATCTTTACATCTTTCAAGATGCTTTTGGTTGCCATACATATCACCTCCAAAATATATTGGTGTAGTTTCTTGCGTATATTTGTTTCTCATATATGAAAATATATGTATTTTTATTATAGCTGAAAAAATAAAAAAAGCAATGAAATAACAAAATTTTTTCATATGTAAGTAAAGTTACAATAGAAATAAATGCCGACAAACTGCTTTTTGCTATCATTCTTTTAATACGAATACTTCGCCATTCCTGCAAATCATTTCCAAATTACCATTTTTAATACGATATGCTTCGCCGTGCAATATTTCCCTGCCGTTTTCTATAGTAATATAACTGCCATCAGTCATTGCCAATATTTCATGAGTGTAACTATCAGCATATATGATATCCTCCATTACTCTAAGACCATCAAGATAA
>CAZKOR010000396.1:0-2565 GCA_964554405.1 uncultured Bacteroides sp.
GGAAAGTCTCCGAAAACTGGAAGACGGACACTCCTGATTCGGCACAATTGCAGGACATATATAAAACGATTCGATCGGACAGCGACTTTTCGGATGTATTCAAAACAGAACTCGCGCAGACGCTGCGACAGGCAGAAGTTGATGTCATCGGCATTGACGCGGGCGGAAAGATTTACATGGCGGAAGTCGCGTTCCATGAGGGCGGGCTGAATTACGGCGGAAAAAACGAAACAAAGGACCGTGTAGTAAAGAAACTGCTCCGTGCCTATCTTGCGGCGATAAAGTTCTTTCCGGGACATGAATATGAAATCCTGTTCGCCTCACCGAAAGTAAATCCCGCGACAGATGCCATCATCAAAGAGTATTTTGAAATTCTTTCCGACCAATTTGCATCCCCCGCTGTGCATTTCGCTTATTATGCGAACGACAATTTCCGTGATGAAATCCTTGTTCCGACATACCAGCGGACAAAAGCCGAAGCCGACACGTCCGATTTGTTTATCAGGAGTGTTCGAATGCTTGATATGTTCGCACTCGTAAATGAGGAACAGACTGCACCGACCCGCAAAAACACACCGGGCAAAAAGCATCAGATCTCCAACAATGCGCCCGAAGTTGTGTACAAAATCGGTGAAAGAACGGTGGAAGCAGGAGCATTTAAAAAAGAACTATTGCGGAAAAAATCGGCGAGCCGTGTATGGCAGTATGCGGACGGAAGAACAGAAACTGATATATGGGACGCAAGCAATTTCACCGACGAATCAAGTCTAACGAATAATATACACAGCACCACTAAATTTAGAAAGTGGGAATCCAATGGTCTTGCAAAGCTGATTCTTACATTGTAAAGTTTTTTCAGCCTGTACTATTTTTATATTTTCAAGTATACTTGTTTTATAAGTTTATTCGGAAATATACAGGATGGCAACGAAGATGACAGCACAAACTGCGCTAGATATGATGCAAAAACTTAAGGAACTTTGTGATATTAGAACTGATTATGATAAAACATCCATGTTGATTGCGTCCATGAACTGGCAGGAACTACAGGCGCACCTTGTAAAGGTTCAACAAAAATATTTTCTTGAAGTTGCGTTATATAATTCATTTAATTTTATTCCGCCGCAATCACTTCTTCAAAATGCAATAAACTGCATGAATTTTCTACAACAACTTGCAATGGCAAAATGTTTCATAGATATAGCAGAATTGACAAACAAAGGGCAACAAGACTGGAAAAATAATATTTGATAATGCACATCATACTCAAAAAGCTGAAATGTAGAAGCCTACATTATTGAAAATCTATTTTACGGAGAACAGTCATATGATGATACAATGCCCTTACTGTGAAAATATCGAAGAAAACCGTGGCATCTGTTCCGCTTGCGGAGAAATAATAATAAAAGAATTTGAACAGAAAAATGAAGAATATGGAAAACGCCCTTGTTGCCCCAAATGTGATAACGGAATGCTCGTGCTAAAACACAACCATAAAACAGGATTTCCTTTCTATGGCTGTAGCAATTATCCAAATTGCAAATATACACAAAGCATACAACCGGTAAAATCATGCAAAAACAAGAAGTCCGAGAAAACAGCAGCATGGCAGAAAAATGAAAATGACCCCTATATCAGAAAAAAAATTGGGGAGATTGCAAACAGCGAATTAAGAAACCAATTATCAAAAGGTGTTTCCATGCAAGAACTTTCTGATTTGCAAGACGCGCGATATTGCAAACAGAAATTTGACTTAAATTATCCATTGCTCTCAAAGAATAGGTTTGATAGCAGGGGATATCCCCGCTACTATAAAGAAAGTATTCTTATCAATGGAGAACCTTTTTATTTATGCAACCAATGGTTTGAGACTCCTGCAAATAATGACCGTCCTTATTTGCTTCGATGGCTTCGAGAACATCAAGATTCACAACCAAAAAGACCAAACGCAACTGCCTCATCTCCCAACACCAACCCATGCGTTATGGAAAACAAAACGACAAATCCTGAGGCCATGCAAATTGACAAAGATACTAAACAACAAAAAGTCGATTTACTGTTTCGGGAAGTCATCGCAGAAATTATCAAAGAGGGAATAAGCCATAACGTATCAAAGAAATTCGTACATGGATATACTCCGCTCATGATTGCCGCAAAATGTAATGATGAAGATATGCTTACAACAATCATTGCAAAACTGAAAGAAACCAATGGAAACCTTGAAGAGCGAAACGACGAAGGTAAAACAGCCTATATTGTAGCGAGAGAAAGCAAGGCAGAAAAAGCAATGGCACTGCTAAAAGAAGCCGGAGTAAGAACAGATGCTCCGATAATAAAAAGCCGTAAAAAATAATGGCACAATGAAGCAGCATGAAACAAAATCATCGGCTATCACGAAACATATAACACTGACCGCAAAGTTTATTCTTGCCGTTATTGACGATATTGTCCAGAAAAGCTGTTAGATTCCCCTATTGCATGAAGAACCTGACACCGACATATTCCCCATACACGCATTCCTCCCGTTCTTACGCTAGTAATCTTTTTTGCTTACGTAAGTAATTG
>CAZKOR010000397.1:0-2561 GCA_964554405.1 uncultured Bacteroides sp.
ATGTTTTTAGGGAAATGCCTGCCAGCAGGGGCAGAAGAAATGGTTTCAGAAGTGTAACTGCAAAGTGCTTCCCGTCTGATGGCTTTTTGCTATTCCTGTAATATCCATTTCAATCATCCTTTCACTGCTCCCCGGAAAACCAGGGAAGCCTGCCATGTATCTCTGCGACTTATCGATGATATGCAGCTATGGGGTTTACTTCTTATCATTTTGGCTATGTCACAACAGACAGTTGATAAATAGCCATTTTTATAGAGGGAGTTGCCCTCATATAAACAGGAATTTGTATTACCAAAAGTGGAATGGAATAACTGTTTTAATAATTAGTGCAAAAACAATGGCAATTCCCATCATACATATCGTTTCTTTGACGGGTTTCCGTAAAACAAGTATTCCAAGTAGCAGCATCAAGACATTAAGCCAAGAACGAATATCTATATAAAACATTCCATACACAAAAGCCGTGTTTACCAAAACGCCTAAAATACCTGCGGAAAAAATAAGGGCGACCCATCCTTCCCCTTTTGCATACCAGCATAAAAAGCCAAGAAACGGAGAGGCGATTGTATATGCAATCCAAATCATAGCATAGCTTTTTGGAAAGAATCCTACCACAAAATTGCAGTATATATAATAGCTTCCTACGAATCCCGTAAAAAATAAGAAAACATTGATTGCGGCTCTAAAAGACGTATGACTATATACAGCGATACAGACCGCAATCACAATCCATGGTGCAAATCCACCTAAGAAATTATGAAAATCCAAGGCATTATCAATCGCCTGCAACAGCAACGGAAGATGACCCTGATGATAGTCTAAATATTTGGAAAATGTTCCCATACAAATTCCCAAAAGCAAAATACCAATAGTAAATATTACTTGTATTTTGACAGAATCTGACTTTTTAGGCGCTCGTATTCTATCTAACAACTCCATTGTTTTCCTCCACACAAATCCCGATTAAGCGGCCAGTGGAACTGCTGGCCTATTTGATAAATCTCTGCATTTAGCAGTTTTCAGTGTTGCCAATACGAAAGTAAGGAAGATGTTCCTTTTCTCCACATCGCTTTCCTTGGCATAATTTATAAGGTTATTCCACACAAGATAATTGTTCAGATACTTGGTAGAAACACCATTAAAATCACGCATAAACCTCTTTAATTGGCTATGATAACTATTGATATGCTGGATGTTATAAATGCCTTTCTTGGATTTGCCTGTCTTTAACTGAACAAGGTGAATGCCATTGGCATTTGTAAATCTTACGTAAGAGTTCATTTTGTCCGTCACAAGGGTAGAATCCGTCTTGATTTTACCATCATAAATATGATGTAAGTCTTTTGTAGAAACCCTGCCAGTATTTGTAATCTTCGAAATAGACAATCCATTCCTGTTTACCGCACAAGGGACACATACTTTTTCCTTAGATAATCCTCGGATATGTGTAGAATGGCCACGCTTATGAGCATTTCGTGGCATAGTAAAGGTCTTACTTTTACTGTGATTGCCCTTGTACGAGATGGCGAAAAAAGTTTCGTCCGCCTCAACGATACCATCCAGAGTAACACTTTCTGCCATATTTTGAAGAGCATCCAGTATTTTATGTCTCCAAAGAAACGCAGTATTTCTATGAATACCGCAAGCAGTGGCAGTCTTACGAATGGATAAACCATCCGTTATTAGAATAGGTTGCTACCATTTCCCCATTCTTGTCGTAAAACTTCATGTACTCACTACTGCCTGATGACAGTTTCTGGTATTTCACTTTTCCCTTTAGCAGAGGTGCCACAAAATCTATCGGCTTTAGCACATTCTGTCTGTTTCTTGAAACAGCTTTCAAACCAGAAGTGATAATTCCTTTTCTATCCGGAGACACTTCTGATGTATAGCTTTTCATCAGTTTGTTAAATTCCTCTGATTTATTCTGGAATTGCCCTCTCTCAAAATCCTTATAAGCCTGCTCTACAATCTTCTTCCGATATTCTTCATCGCTGATACCGCTTTTCTTTTTGGAGAAAACATATGTGTCATTGAAGTCAGGCAGATGGATACCGTCTATACTTCCTGTTCCAGAAAAAACTTTGTTGCAATGAACCACTGGACGAATTAACCTGCACTATTCCACCCTCTCCTGTAAATTTCCATATACTTGACGGTTTCCCAAAATCAAACAGCTTATCGATAGCAGAGGTGCCAGTTTTGCACCTCCGCCAAATAGAAATATCCACTTTCATTAGTATTTTAAGTTCGCATAGTAATCCCAAACACTGTTAAGGACATTTCTTGCGGAAGATGAGATACCCAAATTCAACTGGAAATGATTCAGGCTTCCCTTTTCCTGCTTTAACAGCCCGCTGTTCTTCTCATTGATAGCCGCCATAAACGCATTGTAGGCTTGTTCCTTTACTCCTTCACTTTCATTTTTCGCAACAAGAGCTTCTGTTTCCGCACCACTGGAATGATACACTATCTGTGCCTTAAAGCCCTGTAGTTCGCTCCATATCTGTGTATTTGTCGCCATGAATCTGCTGTGTGTTTCATAGGCACTATCAAGCATT
>CAZKOR010000398.1:0-2554 GCA_964554405.1 uncultured Bacteroides sp.
GCCTGCAATATTCACGCAGATTTTATCCGGCATGCCGACTTTTGCGCCGATACATGCACCAAGACCATATCCCATTGTTCCAAGTCCGCCCGAAGAAAGAAAAGTACGCGGTTTGGAATATTTATAATACTGTGCCGCCCACATCTGATGCTGTCCTACATCCGTCGTGATAATTGCCTGACCCTTTGTGATGCGGTCAAGTTCCTCAATGATATAAGGACAGGACAATACTTCATGGTCATAATTAAGCGGATATTTTTCCTTTAATTCCATGATATGCGAAGTCCACTCCGGATGTTTCTGATTTTCCAATACGTTATTAATTTTTGATAATACTTCTTTTAAATCCCCTACAACAGATACATCCGTGCGGATGTTCTTGTCAATTTCAGCAGCGTCAATATCAATATGCAATACTTTTGCATGCTCTGCAAATTTATTCGGATTTCCTACGACACGGTCGGAAAATCTTGCGCCAAGAGCGATTAAAAGATCACATTCACTTACACCGAAATTGGAAGTTTTCGTTCCGTGCATACCAATCATACCGGTATAAAGACTGTCATATCCGTCATAAGCGCCCTTGCCCATTAACGTATCACATACCGGAGCATCCACTTTCTTTGCAAATTCCCTGACTTCTTCAGATGCGCCTGAAATTACGGCGCCTCCACCCACATAAATAAAAGGCTTCTTCGCATTTTTAATCAGTTCGACAGCTGCACTGATATCGGCTTCCATATCTTTGCCTTTTACCGCAGCTTTTCTTTCCGGCGTCTGACTGCATTCACATTTTGTATATTCACACTTATTAGCCGTAACGTCTTTCGTAATATCCACCAGTACAGGTCCCGGTCTTCCGTTTCTTGCAATGGCAAATGCTTTACGAATCGTATCGGCAAGGATGTTAACATCTTTTACAATATAACCATGTTTTGTAATCGGCATCGTCACGCCCGCAATATCCACTTCCTGGAAAGTATCTTTTCCAAGCAGCGGCAAATTTACATTACAGGTAATTGCTACCATCGGCACGGAATCCATATATGCCGTCGCAATACCGGTTACAAGATTGGTCGCGCCGGGACCGCTCGTAGCAAGACATACGCCTACTTTTCCCGTTGCTCTTGCATAACCATCCGCCGCATGTGCCGCACCCTGCTCGTGCGATGTTAAAATATGGGTTATCTCATTACTATGCTGATATAAAGCATCATATACATTCAAAATTGTACCGCCGGGATAACCAAAGACGGTATCAACCCCCTGCTCTTTCAAACATTCCACAACAATTTCCGCACCTGTCAGTAACATTTTTCTTTTTTCCTCCTCGTTATATGCTTCTGTTCCTGCAAAAAAAACATATCATTAATGTTTCGGTATCTCCAAAATTGCACCTCGGTTTCCGCTTGTAACCTGTTCACGATATCTTGCAAGATAGCCTGTTGTCACTTTCGGTTCTCTCGGCTGCCACTTTGCTTTTCTTGCCGCCATTTCTTCATCTGATACTTTCACATCCAGTTTCATTTCCGGAATATTGATGCTGATGATATCGCCCTCTTCTATGAGTGCAATCGGTCCGCCTACGGCTGCTTCCGGTGAAACATGACCGATAGATGCACCGCGGGAAGCCCCTGAAAAACGGCCGTCCGTAATAAGCGCAACACTTGAACCAAGTCCCATTCCCGCAATCGCTGAAGTCGGATTTAACATCTCACGCATACCCGGTCCGCCTTTCGGTCCCTCATAGCGGATAACGACAACATCGCCCGCCTTAATTTTTCCACCCTTAATCGCTTCAATCGCATCTTCCTCACATTCAAAGACACGCGCAGGGCCCTCATGTACCATCATTTCTTCTACGACCGCAGAACGTTTTACCACACTGCCGTCCGGTGCAAGATTTCCCTTTAATACGGCAAGTCCTCCGGTTTTGGAATAAGGATTATCCAGTGTTCTGATAACTTCCGGATTTTTATTTACCGCATCTGCAATATTTTCTCCGATTGTCTTTCCTGTTACCGTCATACATTCCGTATACAAAAGTCCTGCATCCGCAAGCTGTTTCATCACCGCGTAAACACCGCCGGCTTCGTTTAAATCTTCCATATAAGTAGGTCCGGCAGGCGCTAAATGACACAGGTTCGGTGTTTTCTCACTGATTTCATTCGCAAAAGAGATATCAAAGTCAAAATCCACCTCATGCGCAATCGCCGGTAAATGCAGCATGGAGTTTGTAGAACAGCCAAGTGCCATATCTACGGTTAACGCATTTAAAATAGCATCCTTTGTCATAATATCCCTTGGTCTGATATTCTGCCGGTACATTTCCATAACCGCCATACCCGCATGTTTCGCAAGCTTGATTCTCTCAGAATAAACTGCCGGAATCGTACCGTTGCCGCGAAGACCCATACCAAGTGCCTCTGTCAGACAGTTCATGGAATTTGCAGTATACATACCGGAACAGGAACCGCAGGTAGGACATACTTTTTCTTCAAATTCTCTTACTTCTTCTTCGCTCATGCTGCCGGCTGCATGGGCCCCTACTGCC
>CAZKOR010000399.1:0-2551 GCA_964554405.1 uncultured Bacteroides sp.
AACCTGATATCGTTGACAATGGAAATATCAAAGACATTATAGATAAAAATATAACCGCAGAACATAATGATAAGAACGATTAGAAAGATAAGCGCCATAACCCCTCCGTTCATATCACTCATCTTGTAACCGCTTCCGTTTCCGCCGACAAGCGTATTCACTTCGTCCAGTTTTTCTTCTCTGTCATGTCCCAGCTTGAAAAAAGCCAGATTATTCAGCTTGACATAAATCTGGTCATAGCCTTCCGCCAACAGCGGATTATAAATCTGAACGAAATCATTCCCCGTATAAATTTCTTCATAAACGTCACTGATGTTCTTCAGCGGATTTTTATAATAACCGCATACCGTCATAGGGATAACCTGTTCGATTTCTTCCTCTTCTCCCTGTATCACCACTGTCAAAGGATACTCTGCCCCGATTTCTTCATCAAGCCCCAGCCGCTTAGACATCGTATCGGACAAAAGGATTTCATTTGCCTTTTTAGGATAATCTCCGGCAATAAGTTCCACCATATTTTTATCATAATGTACTGCATCCGCAGCAAGCAGGCGGACTTCCAGACCCGAAAATTCCTTATTATGCAGATAGGTGGCACTGCACCTTTTCACATAAGCCGCCCAGTCAACCTGGGGAAGTTCCCTCACCTTTGCCAGAATTTCCTCATCCCCGTATATGCTGCAGCTATCCGCTCCCGGTCCGGGCGCTGCGCCGAAAGAAAGTGTTACTGCTTTGGCAAAACCGACACCAACGGTAAAAACAACACAAATCAAGATAGTTGTCAGCGTCACCGCGAGAATTGCCATTCTGTTCCTGACCGGATGGGCCTTATAATCTTCCGCCGCCAGTTCCCTTTCCAGTCCTGCATTGGAATTTTGAAACATACCACGCATTTTACTGCCGCCCCCTTTCTACGGCTTTATCATCCACAATCCTGCCGTCCTCCAGATGAATGACCCGGTCCGCCAACTGGGCGATTGCTTCGTTGTGCGTAATCATGATAATCGTCTGGTGAAATTCTTTTCCCGTCATCTTCAAAAGTCCTACCACTTCCGCACTCGTTTTGGAATCCAGATTTCCGGTTGGTTCATCCGCAAGCAAGACCGCCGGTTTCGCCGCAAGCGCTCTTGCAATTGCCACCCTCTGCTGCTGCCCGCCTGAAAGCTGATTCGGATATCTGTCCATCTTCCCTTCAATTCCAAGCACATCACAAATATGCCCGATATATTCCTTATCCGGTCTATTGCCGTCCAGCCTGATTGGAAGCACGATGTTCTTATAGACATTCTGCACCGAGACCAGATTATAATTCTGAAAAACAAATCCGATATTCCTGCGGCGGAATATGGTCAGTTCCTCATCCTTCATTTTCAAAATCGAATGACCGTCTATGATAACTTCCCCACTGTCGGCATAATCCAGCCCGCCTATCAGATTTAACAACGTCGTTTTCCCGCTCCCCGATGTTCCCACAACTGCGGTGAAACTTCCTTTTTCAATCGAAAAACTGACATCATCCACCGCTTTCACAATGTTTTCTCCGCTTCCGTAATATTTCTTCAAATTTACCGCTTTTAAAATTTCCATAGAAATAGCAATGCTCCTTTCCTGACTACTTTATTACTTTTCTGATTATAAACGGAGAATATTACATTCTGGTTACATTTAGGATTAAAAAGAGCAGGCTGTATGGCGCATCTGCGTAGGACCGTACGTGCATATTCCCTTTGGAGGCACGCTTTCGCTCCGTGAAAGGCGCAACGGTACTAAGCTCGATAAAACCTCGCTAACTACCGGCGTCTTTCAAGGACCTCCGCCAGGGAATATGCGCCGCACAGTCACTATCAGAATTGCTATACAGCCTGCTCTTTTTCAAATCATATAAAACATTCACTAACTTAACAGAATCGCGTTAGATTTTCTTTTCACCCTATTCGTCATATCCGTTTGGATTGTTGCTCTGCCAGTTCCAGGAATCGGCACACATATCTTTGATGCCGTACTGTGCTTCCCATCCAAGTTCTTTTTTAGCTTTTTCCGCATTGGAATAGCAGGTTGCGATATCACCAGGGCGTCTGTCTTTAATGACATAGGGAATTTTTACGCCGGTAGCTTCTTCAAAGTTCTTCACGATATCCAAAACGCTGTAGCCTGTTCCCGTACCGAGGTTATAGATGCAAAGACCTGCTTTTTCTTCGATTTTCTTCAATGCCTTCACATGACCGATTGCCAGATCCACAACATGGATATAATCACGCACGCCGGTGCCGTCAGGCGTGTCATAATCGTTTCCGAATACGCCGAGTTCTTTTAATTTGCCTACCGCTACCTGTGTAATGTAAGGCATCAGATTGTTCGGGATACCGTTGGGGTTCTCGCCTATCGTTCCGCTCTTATGTGCACCAATCGGGTTAAAGTAACGAAGTAAGATTACATTCCATTCCGGATCCGCTTTCTGCATATCGGAAAGAATCTGCTCCAACATGGATTTTGTCCAGCCGTAAGGATTCGTACACTGTCCTTTCGGGCATTCTTCCGTAATCGGGATAAT
>CAZKOR010000400.1:0-2524 GCA_964554405.1 uncultured Bacteroides sp.
GGACACTTCAGAACCTTTAAAAAATGAATCAGAGTCAGAACCTTCAAGGAATGAATTTGAGACAGAAGTATCTGGATGGCAGGGTATAGAGCAGATTCTGGAGAATTTGAAACGGATGGAAATTAATGACCTTCCAATTTCCGATATTGATGCCGGTACGGTAAAGGATTTACTTGGAAATTTATATATGGAAAAACTGTTTCCGCATAATGATAAATATGCTTTTGTAGGTATGCCGGATAACGGTAATACGTCTTTGTTTGATAAAAAGGCATAGATATATTAAGTGATATATAAGTATTTTATCGAATAGAAGAAAGAAAAAAGGAAAAAATAAAAGTGTAATATGCAGTTGACACAGCACGTTAATTGCCATATTATAATAATAGAGAGGTCTCCATTAACCTTATGGTCTTGAATCATAGAAGAGATGAACATTAAAGAAGGTCTCCATTAACCTTCGGTAATCAATCCGTAAAGAGATGAACATTAATGAGTGGGAAGCATAGTCTTCCCACATTTTTTACTTTAAAATACAAAGGAGTAGTATTATGTTCACACTAGAGGGGAAATTGGCATTTATCAATATTGATCAGAATTATCTCAAAAAATTACATAGTGCATGCTCTGAGGTTTATTACAAAGCTAAAGGATATGAAAGTAAGCCGTATATAGGAATTTTGATAAACAAAGATGATAAAAAATATGTTATTCCGTTATCATCAGCAAAAGAGAAGCACAAGGCTTGGAAAAATGTTGATAAAGAGCGATTTTTGATTTATGAAACAACAAAGAAATGCCATATGGGAAAAGATGATATTTGGGTGGCGGCAGATAAGGATAATGTAAAGCATATTCTTTCGGTTATGGATATTAAGAAAATGATTCCTATTGTTGATGGTGTATACAGTAGAGTAAATATCAATCCGGATAAAAGTGATACGGATGAGGTTAAGAAATATAAGGATTTGTTAAATAAGGAATATTCCTTTTGCCTAAAGATAATTGATGAGGTTATCGGAAAGGCAAACAAGTTGTATGATAAGCAGATGGAAACCGGAAAAGTAGTTAAGTTTTGTTGTGATTTTAAAGCTTTAGAGAAAACGGCAGGTATATAGAAACGGATGGCTCTTTGGAGCCATCCATTGTTTTAGCTATCCAACGCATCTTCTTCGCGGTTATTATACTTTGCAAGAATTTTATGAATTTTCTCTGTCGGCGTATAGATATTGGACATCGACACATCATGATTCATAAAGTTAATAATCGTAGCAATGAACTTGCTCATATCCGCTTCCTGATAGTAGGGCTTGTCCTTTAATTCGGGAAGCTGATAACACATATTTGTTGTAATAATGCGGTCGAAATAGCATTTTTCATAAGCTTCATCAAAAGCGGCAAGACCATCGGTGAACAGACCGAAAGTACAGCAGATGAATACACGCTTTGCATTCATTTTTTTCAACTGTTGTGCCGTATCAATCATACTTCCGCCGGAAGAAATCATATCATCTATAATAATGACGTCTTTTCCGTCAATGTTATCCCCCAGAAATTCATGTGCGACAATAGGGTTTTTACCGTTTACGATAGTAGAGTAGTCGCGGCGTTTATAGAACATACCGGTATCTACACCAAGTACACTGGCGAAATATACGGCTCTGTCAAGCGCGCCCTCATCGGGACTGATAACGATAGTATGGTCTTTATCAATTAATAAATCGCTTTCCGTATGCAGTAACGCTCTCATGAACTGATAATGCGGTGTAAAATTATCAAACCCTTTCAGGGGAACGGAGTTTTGTACACGCGGGTCATGGGCGTCAAATGTAATGAAATTCGTTACCCCCATACTCATCAGTTCTTTAATGGCATAAGCGCAGTCTAATGATTCCCTGCCGTTTCTTTTATGCTGTCTGCCTTCATAAAGGAACGGCATAATCACATTGATGCGGTGCGCTTTGCCGTTGATTGCCGCAATGATTCTTTTCAAATCCTGATAGTGGTCGTCAGGTGACATATGGTTTGTAAAACCGTTCATCTGATAAGTCAGGCTGTGGTTGCAGACATCCGTTAGAATAAAGATATCCTTTCCCCTGACAGAAGCATTGAGAATGGCTTTCCCCTCGCCACTGCCAAACCGGGGGCATTCCACCTGTGTCAGATAGTCGTCTTCCATATATCCGAAAAAAGCGGGATCATTTTTGAAACTGTTATTCAGATTCTGCCTGAATTCCACCAGATGATTGTTGATTTTCTGAGCCAGAGATAAGGCTGCACCTGTTGTTAATATGCTAATTGGAGCAACCGGCATGGCTGTCTTTAGTTGTTCAATATTAGGCATGATATTCTCCAATCTGTAAAAGACATCTCCTTTTCTTTATATCATCAAGCCGCTTACACGTCAAGGTTTTTCTAAGTGGGGCCTATGCAAAAACAACGGATGCCACGCTCCGCGAAACATCCTTATGTTCAAAAATGCACAATTTACGCGTGAAAGCTTGCTTTCTAAGCACAAATTGTG
>CAZKOR010000401.1:0-2506 GCA_964554405.1 uncultured Bacteroides sp.
CTCAAAGTAATTCCTTTTCCCATCTTTTCATGTTGAGGTGCCCAATCTCTAATATCGTATTTGGAAACTCCCCCATTCCACGAGATAAGATTCAATTCTTTTTTCCATCCCTTAGCACTCTCGGAAAGCACTCCCAATTCTTCCAAGATATCATATTTAATATCTGCCATAATATACCTCCACTAAATCTGCATTCCTGTTTTTTCTCTTAGGTAACTATCACACTTATCATCCAATACATTCTTATGATTATTCAAAAAGTCTGATACAAATGGTGCAACCCAATACTGTGAACCGTCTGGCGGCGTATCTCCGACATCCAGATAATCTGTATAGTCAGATGACATTATAAGCAATGGTTTTATTAACACCACCAAGAATAAAAATGAAATTGTAATAAAAATCGCTGCTTCACCAAACTCCTTGCACTCCTCTTTTATTTTGTTTTTTGTAACCAAGCGAGCATATGATTCATTATAAAACAGATGCCCATTGGAATGTACATAATTATTAAGTTTATCTGCCAATTTATCAAATGAATCCTTTAATTGAAAATCCTTTACTGCCTTTCTTGCGGATGGATATGAAGCAATACACTTTAAAACGGAACCTATATGCAAATCCTTTTGCTGGTTATGTACCCAATCCCAAATATTCTTCTCATCTTCATTTAGTTGCTGTACATCAACATACTGAGTAAAATCACTATTATTCGATACTGTAAAAAGATACACATAATAAAACAAGTCATCTCGATATTTACGCAATAAAGAATATGCATCTGCAAAATTAGCATTCATACAGCAAAAACGAATGCTCTCCATAGTCCTTGTTGCAGAATCAAGAATAATATTGCCATTTACTACTCCTGTCTGCCTAAAAACAGACATATCTCTGCCAAAAGCCAAATATCCAAATTCACTGAGAAAATCTCTGATTTGCGTAAGTAACTCTATCAAACAGATAAAATCCTGATTTGTGCTTACACCATTTCTATTAAGTTCAAATCTATTTATTGATGAAAACATCTATATTCCTCATTCTCCTACTCACTTTCCGCAACTCCGAATTTCTGTCTGAAATCCTCATAACTATTTACCCAGCCAAATCTTATCTGTTCAGATACTGCCTGAAAATGCAGCTTGCCACACCGAATCTTGTTTCGTTCTACCTCCTGTAAGTTGACATCCTGCTTGTCTGCTTTTGTTTCAACAATAAAGTAAATACCCAATTCCGGACTGTTCAAACTATCTTTCCTACATACAATCGCCCAGTCAGGAGAATAATTTCCATAAGGAGTATCAATAATAAATCCGCCCTTTTTCAACTTTGTGAACAACAATACATTCTGGTTATTCTCAAGCTTCTGGGCAAACTCTTTCTCCCCTTTACTATCCATCTTATAATACTCATTCATTGCAGAACTGCGATTTGTATTTGCTTGAAATACCCGCCATTCCTCATTAAAATCTTCCTCACTGATTGTATCAAGTTCAAATATATTTCTACTGTCTAACTCATATCCTTTTATCACTTCATAGGATGTAATATTTGCTGCTTTTATATCACCCAACATTTTTAATATCTTTTGTGTAACTGTATCTAAAATATCCTGATTATTCAGCAGTTCTCTCTTCTTAACAGCATTAATAATTTTAAATATGGCAAGCCTCGGCAGCATCGTGTGGTACATGATATAATTTGCAATCTCGAAATCACTCTTTGGATCGGAATCAATCTCAACCTCCAGCTCTTTCGTGCCATAAGATACATCTTCCATAACAAACATTGCAGACTCATTAAATCTCGCCTTACCGACTTCCACTTTATACTCATTCTTTGACTTCATAAACATAAGATAATTATTGATTTCCAAAGCACAGTCTTCAATAAATTTATCTTTATCTATCTTGAATTTGTACATGGTACGCTTCGTAAGATTTTCTCTTAGAGCAAAATAAATCTGTTGAAATTCACCTTCCGAAACAAAAGCTCTCACGCTATTTTTCGGCGGTTCATTGTCACCATTACGAATCTCAATCTTCTTGGTACCTTTTTGTATCATCAGTTGTTTAAACTGCTGCTTAATTTTCTCCATGTGTTCATAGAGCGTATCATCAACAAAAGTCATATTATCGAAAAGTTTTGTAATCTGAGATGATATACCTTTTAATATATTTTCTCCATTCATAACACCAGCGGAGATTAGTTCCTGTTTCAATATATCTACTAATTCCGGTGTGATTTTTTCCTGTGGAACTCCAGCAGTCTTCAATGTGGAAATAAGAATCTCAGCAGTTACTTCGTTCTTATCAAAATTCATATTATCATTAAAATCTTTTTGTAATGCTGCTGCAAAGTGATCGTAATAATCATTCGCAATAACGGTAAGTTCGTTGATTCTACGGTCCAAACAACGATTGCCTGTAATATCTACCGGCAATCTTAAGCCTCTTCCAATTTCCTGCTTTTTCGCTATTTCAGAGCCGCCTGACTTTAATGTACA
>CAZKOR010000402.1:0-2502 GCA_964554405.1 uncultured Bacteroides sp.
CTCCTTTCAGTCCCTTTAATTAAAATGTTAATACTTCTGGTTTCTGAGCTGCATGATTGTGCTCAGGTCCTGCATACACATGAAGTTTTGTATACATTTGTCTTCCTAAAGGTCCTTTGGGAAGCATGCCTTTTACAGCAAACTCAACAACTCTTTCAGGATGTTTCTGCATCATCTCTCTTAAAGTAGTCTCTTTCATACCGCCTACATATCCTGAATGATGATAATACATTTTCTGGTCTAATTTCTTACCTGTTACTTTTACTTTTTCTGCATTGATAATGATTACATAATCACCTGTATCCATATGCGGTGTAAAAATCGGTTTATTTTTACCTCTTAACACTTTAGCAACCTCAGATGCCAAACGTCCGAGTGTCATGTCTGCAGCATCAACTACATACCATTTTCTATCGATTGTAGCTGGACTCGCCATAAAAGTTTTCATTACGTTTCCTCCATATTACCTTGTCCTTGGATTTCTAAAATCCGTTTCGACTGTTCTATTTGTTCCGTTCTTCTCATAATCCGCAGATGTCCGGCTGCATTTTATGATTTCCGGGAACAGGTTCAATACTATATCTCAATGCCTCGTCGGGGCTTTGACCAGACATTAAAAACTCTGTCACAATAATGTATTTTACTATACGTGCCCGAGCGTGTCAATACCCAAAAATTCATATTTTACCAACGTCAAACCGCATGCAGGCGCGGTGGGTCCTGCCGCATTTCTGTCTTTTGCTTCCAAAATCCGTTCTATTTCCTGCGGCTGTAGCTGTCCTTTTCCCACTTCCATCAATGTTCCAGCCATAATTCTTACCATATTATAAAGGAAACCTCTGCCGACAACCCGTATGATAATCCGGTTCCCGTTTTTTAAAACTTCTACATTTTCTATCTGCCGCACGGTATTTTCCGCCTGTGTATCAACGCTGCAAAAGCTTTTAAAATCATGCGTTCCGATAAAATAAACCGCAGCTTCCTGCATTCGAACGATATCGAAGGAAGCATAGGAAAAATGGCTGTATAGTCTTTCTGTCGGCATCGGAAACGGCGCATTGTATATTCTGTATTCATATGTTTTGCGGCTGTCACAGTGCCTTGGATGGAAAGATGTCTCCACCTCTTTAGAATCCTGAATTTTGATGTCCTCCGGCAGTCTTGCATTCAAGGCATAGGAAAGTTTTTCGGGCGGTATACTGGTTTCAGTATCAAAAACCGCAATATTGCAGAGCGCATGGACACCGGAATCGGTTCTGCTTGCGCCTATCACTTCTATCTTTTCCTGTAACAGTTCCGAAAGGCATCTGTTTAAAACGCCCTCGATTGTCTCACCGTTTGGTTGTACCTGCCACCCGTGATAGTTGGTTCCGTCATAGGCAACGGTTAACATAATTCTTTTCATAAAAGTCTCCCTGAAATACCCGGTAAAACAGTAAATCACCTAAATCGGTAACTGTATCAAAACATTTGCGCCAATACAAATTCCCAGATAACATACCAGTATCAGATATGCTATCCCGTCCCTTCTTTTATATTGAAGCGGTTTCATTTTGGTTCTGTGTTCTCCGCCGCGGTAACATCTGGCTTCCATTGCCATGGCAAGGTCATTGGCACGTCTGAATGCGGATATAAAAAGCGGCACAAGAAGCGGTACAAGGCTCTTTGCCTTCTTAATCAGATTTCCGCTCTCAAAATCCGCCCCTCTTGCAATCTGCGCTTTCATGATTTTATCGGTTTCTTCCAGTAAAACCGGAATAAAACGCAGGGCAATCGACATCATCATAGCAACTTCATGCACCGGAACCTTAAAAATCTTTAACGGAGCCATCAGTTTTTCCATACCGTCCGTCAGATTATTGGGCGTTGTTGTCAATGTCATCACCGATGAGCCGATAATCAGAAAAGTCAGGCGGATTGCCATATATACCGCAGTTTTTAATCCCTCTTTTGTAATCGTCAGTTTCCAGACGGAAATCAGGGCTTCTCCCGGCGTCAAAAAAAGATTGAATACCACGGTAATCAATAAAAGAAAAACAATGGCTCTCATTCCTTTTACCATAAAACGAAACGGCACTTTGGACAGTTTGATGATACATGCCAGAAATACCGCCGCTATCACATATCCCGCCATATTTTTTACAATAAAAAGAGAAATAATAAACGTAATGGTTGCTATTAACTTTACCCGCGGGTCCAGTTTATGGATGACGGAATCCGCCTGATAATACTGGCCCAGTGTAATATCGCGTAACATATTTTACCTCCATACTGCTATCCGGACTATGCCTTATTAAGCGCCCGCAGAATCTCGTCTCTTGCCTCTAAAACCGTAGTAGCTTCCGTATCAACCGGTAAGCCCCCCGTTTTCAGCGCCTGCATGATATAAGTCACCTGCGGGGCGGCCAGACCGACCTGCTCCAGTTCTTTATAATGTCCAAATACTGCTTTCGGCGCATCATCGAAAAGCACACTGCCTTTATTCATAACAATGATTCGCTC
>CAZKOR010000403.1:0-2473 GCA_964554405.1 uncultured Bacteroides sp.
TAAAATCAGAACCACAATTTGATATTTTTGCGGATGTTGCCATATCCGCAGAGAAAATCATACATATTGACCCTGAGGCAAGTATTATCAACTGCCGCAGGGCTATGGAGTTTGCCATTAAGTGGATGTATTCGGTAGATAAGTCATTAATTATGCCATATCGGGACAACCTGCTTAGTTTAATGCATACAGAGGAATTTAAAGATATTGTAGATAAAGACCTATGGAGTAGATTGGATTTTATCCGCCGTATGGGGAACAATACAGCCCATTCTGGTAAAAAGGCGACATTTGAGCAAGCTGCGCTATGTTTGCAGGATTTATATATATTCTTTGATTTTATTGCATATTGTTATGCGGATAATTACGAACAAAGAGAGTTTGACATGCAGCTTCTGAAAGAAGAACAGGACAAACCGCAGCCTGTGATTCCGAAAGAGTTTGCAGATATTGACTTGGAAGCTTTAATAGCAGAGAATAAAGCGCTAAAAGAAGAACTTACCGGCAGACGCGAAAAGCAAGTGCCTGAATATGTACCCAGACCATTGGATATGTCGGAATATGAAACAAGAAAGATTTACATTGATTCCATGCTGACAGATGCCGGATGGACAGAGGGAAAAGACTGGATGAATGAAGTCGAAATTCCGGGAATGCCCAATAAGTCGGAAGTAGGTTATGCAGATTATGTATTATACGACGATGCTCATAAGCCGTTAGCTGTAGTGGAAGCGAAACGTACTTGCGAAGATGTTGCTAAGGGGCGGCAGCAGGCAAAATTATATGCAGATTTACTTGAAAAAAAATATGGAAGAAGACCGGTTATCTTCCTGACAAATGGATTTGATATCAGAATTATTGATGGAAAGTACCCGGAAAGAAAATGCGCAGCCATTTATTCTAAAAGAGATTTGGAAAAATGGTTTAACTTGCTTGCAATGAGAACAAGCCTTAAAAATATCGTAATTAAAAAGGATATTGCAGGACGTTATTATCAAGAAGGTGCAATTAAAGCGGTGTGTGACAGTTTCGAGGTGAAAAACAGACGAAAAGCATTGCTTGTGATGGCAACCGGGTCCGGTAAAACAAGAACAGTGATTGGATTATGTGATGTGCTGTTAAATGCCGGATGGATAAAAAATATTTTGTTTTTGGCAGACCGCAATTCACTTGTTATGCAGGCAAAGCGCAGCTTTGTCAATCTGCTGCCTGATTTGTCATGTGCGAATTTGTGTGAAGAAAAAGACAATTATAGTGCACATTGTGTTTTTTCTACTTATCAGACAATGATGAACTTAATAGATGTTGCAAGGGATGAAAATGGGAAAGTATTTTCCTGTGGACATTTTGACTTAGTCATATGTGATGAAGCGCACAGGTCTATTTATAATAAATACAGGGATATATTTACGTATTTTGATGCACCATTAGTTGGATTGACAGCGACACCAAAAGATGAAATAGATAAAAATACATATTCTATTTTTGAATTGGAAAGCGGTGTGCCGACATATGGTTATGAATTAGCACAGGCAGTAAAAGATGGATATTTGGTTGATTTTCAGTCTGTAGAAACCACCTTGAAATTTGTAGAACAGGGTATCGTATATGATGAATTGTCTGATGAGGATAAGGAAGCGTATGAAGATACATTTAAAAACGAGGAGGGGGAAATTCCTGAAGCAATCGATTCTTCAGCGCTTAATACATGGATATTTAATGAAGATACAATTCGTAAGGTTTTGCATATTCTCATGACTGATGGACTGAAAGTAGAATATGGGGAGAAGATTGGAAAGACGATTATATTTGCAAAGAATCATAATCATGCGGAAAAAATATATGAGATATTCCATAAGGAGTATCCGCATCTGCCTAATGATTATGTTAAAGTAATAGATAATCGTGTGAATTATGCCCAGAGCGCTATTGATGAATTTTCGGAGACTAAAAAACTGCCTCAGATTGCAATATCTGTTGATATGCTTGATACAGGAATAGATGTGCCGGAAGTCCTGAACTTAGTATTTTTTAAAAAGGTAATGAGCAAGGCAAAATTTTGGCAGATGATTGGGCGTGGAACGAGACTGTGTCCGGGTTTAATGGACGGAAATGATAAAGACAAGTTTTATATATTTGATTTTTGCGGCAATTTTGAATTTTTCCGAATGAGCAATGGAAAGCCGACAGCGAATATGATGGCATTGCAGGGAGCTATATTTAATCTGGAATTTCAAATTGCATATAAACTGCAGGATATTGATTATCAGACAGAACGATTAATTGTCTATAGAAATAAACTCGTAGAAATTATGAGCGGAAAAGTAGCAGAACTCAATCGTGAAAACTTTGCGGTTCGTCAACACTTAAAATATGTGGACTTATATGCAAACGCAGATAATTATAAGACATTGACTTATGAAGATACTTTAATTGTCAGTGATGAAGTTGCACCGTTGATTTTACCGGATGG
>CAZKOR010000404.1:0-2452 GCA_964554405.1 uncultured Bacteroides sp.
TTTAATATATCCTGATTTGTCATTTTGATAATATATCCCTTTCACTCCCTAAGTTATAGGGGCAAATATCCCTGCATTTATGGCAGGAGATTACCCAGGACTGCAGTTCCTCATCATCTCCAAACGCATAATCCCAACAATCCTGCTGATTCAATTCCTGTTCTTTCAGCGCATTGACAGGGCATATTTCCACACATAAATTACAGTCATTACAAATATTTTCTTTTAATTCGTCCGCCTCAAATTCCTGCTCGCATAAAACAGCGCCTAACCAGACCATGCTTCCGAATTCAGGTGTAATCACTAAGGAATGCCGCCCTATTGTTCCCAGTCCTGCTGCCTGTGCCGCATGTTTTAGCGAAATAATGGAACGCCATCTATTTGTCCTTTTATCCCACACGCTTTCATTGGTGGGTATCGGCACGCAGACGATTCCTCTTTTTTCCATCTCTATACAGAAATCAAGTGCTATAGCATCCATTTTGGGGGTAATAGAGTTTCGTACCCTTGTATAGGGAATCGGGCTGTTGCATCGCAGAGTTCCGACTGGAAATCTGCATCCGAAAGATATAACTGATTTACAGGATGGCATTACATCTAACGGATGAAAGCCCTGCGGTGCATCGCCGAATCTGTCTATGCTCGCGATACCACACAAGTCTGCGCCAAGTGATGTCATAATTTGTTTGACGGTTTGGCTGGTTGTTTTTTCCATTTAATAAACTGCTCCTTTATTCTCTGTGGTGTCTCATATATTCAGCTAATCCAATCCCCTCTGCCAAACATATCTGAATATCTTTGTCGTAAGAAATCAATATCGTATTCTCTCTTTAAGTAAACACATTCATCAACAATATGTTTGAGAAATATATCCGAGCCCGCAGGCAAAAGTACCAATGCTCCTGATTCCGTCAAAGTTCTTAGTGCTTTAATTAATACTCCCCTTGATAATGAATTATAAAATTCACTTGAATTATATGGCGCATAAAAAATCTTCTTTCCTGCAGCATACCCCAACGCTGCCGATGCTCTCCATCGCTCCCCACTTAATTGGAAAAGCTTTCTATTCCAACGTTCTTCTGTTAAAATAAATTTTTCACTTATTTTTTCAAATGAGTCTTCACATTTACCTTTTTGTATCATTTCTTCAATAGACTTTTTTATCGCTTTATTTTTATACTTTTCACGAATCGGTTCAAGATTCCAGCCCATACGGAATAAATCTTTTCTTGTTACTTTCTTTTCATTAAAGTATATTTGCAAGTCACCAAAATCTACCCTGCCACCTAACAAATATGAAAGATACATACAGCCTTCTCCATATTCGCTTATTATTCCGTATATTTTTCCACTTTCAAAAGACAGGTCTGCATATCTCCATGTGTCATATATCATTTTATCTAAATTCGCCGAACCATCCATTAATGATACACATTTCGATGAGTCTATTGTAATTTCAAACATTTAAAGCTCCTTTGCTAATTTCATCTATAAATCTGTCTGCAATATACTCCGGCGACTCTGCCCAAAATCCATTCCTTACATCCTGCAATGTCTCATATGTTTTTGAATTGTAAAATTGCTCAATAATTTCTACAAATCCCTTATTTAACCTCTTTTGCAGTACGTCTGCTACCGCGCGAATTTGAATGCATACATTCATAGTAATATCTTTGCCATTAAATACATAAATTTCATTCATAAGCTTCTCTCCTAACCATTGTAAGACAATTCAAGGCCTTTTCCGTATGAAATGATACCTGATTATTTACCTTATTATATTTTAACCGTTCTACTGCCTCATCAGCAGATAAAATATTTGTAATATATAATTGAATCGTTTCCATTGTGTTATCATCCGCTACAGGACCTATCACAATATCATTATCATGTTGAATCCCACCTTTTACACGATTCTCTTTGATAAATTCCAACCAATCTTTATTTAATGAATCAAACCTTTGTATTTTTAAAGTATCTGATTGCATACTCATTTTAATATCTCCTCTTTCACAACCCTAAAATTCTCATCCAAATCCCCGGCTCCGTCAAGGACAATCTGCGGACACTGTAAAAGCTTCTGCCATTCATCATGCTTTGCCTTGCTGCGCATGTCAATACCACCGTTATCATATTCCTTTGCCCACTTCAGGAAATCCAGATGATGCTCATACATATCGCCGCCGGGCGCAATCCTCTCACCGAATTTTTCCCGTTCCCGCTTTTTCAATCTTTCCATCCGCAGATTTGTATCAGTTACCACACGTATCGTTAAATCAAAAAAAGGAATCAGTTCATCTCCCCAATCAACCAGTGAACCCGATATTACCACGTTTTCTGCGGATTCCATCTCTTCCCGCATCAGGCGGATACGTTCGCTTTTTTCTCTCTTTACGGTATATTGCGGATTGGTCGGCAGCCAGAAATAATCATCGGTATCCATGAATTTATA
>CAZKOR010000405.1:0-2447 GCA_964554405.1 uncultured Bacteroides sp.
ATTTAATATATTTCCACTGATTAAAATCCAAAAAGATTATAAAAGAACAATAGTTTGTTTGTTTGGATTAATTCCATTATTTCAAGTGCCTAATTATGATGTGAATTTTAAGGTTTATTTATTAGGATTGCTGATTTATAATAAAAAATTTAATTATATAAAAATGTATGTTGATATTATAGCATATTTTAGAAAAGAACTAATTGAATTATTAAAAGATGATAATCAAAATACACAAATTTTTACTCTTGCTGACAGAATCAGAAAAGATTCTGTTGGTGACGAGGTTCATTTGAGAGGACTGATAGAGTTCTCCAATATTTGTAAATGCCGGTGCAAATATTGTGTTTTGCGTTCTGAAAATAAAAAGATTGACAGATATAGAATTGAAAATGTCATTCCTTATGTAGAAAAAGCCGTAGAAATGGGTTACCGTACTATTGTTTTGCAATCAGGAGAAGATGAGTTTTATTCAAGGGAAGTTCTGTCACAAATAATAAAAAAAATCAAAAATTTTGATGTGGCATTGACGTTAAGTGTGGGTGAAAGAAGTTTTGATGATTATAAAGCTTTTAGGGATTGTGGTGCCGACAGATATTTAATCAGAATTGAAACCACAGATCGTGATTTATATGCCAAAATGCACCCTAATATGGATTTTGACAATCGTTTGAGATGTTTGAAAGATTTAAGAAAGCTTGGGTATGAAGTCGGTACAGGTTGTTTGGTAGGTTTGCCCGAACAAACTGTTGAATCTTTAGCTGATGATATTTTGTTTTTTAAAGATATTAATGCCGATATGGTTGGAATAGGACCTTTTATTGCACATCCTCAAACACCGTTGAAAGATTGTGCTAATGGTGATTTTACACTTGCTCTGAAAGTTATGGCATTAACAAGAATTATGCTTAAAAATATAAATATTCCGGCAACAACTGCTATGGAAACTTTGAACCCTCAAGGGAGATTGATTGCACTTCAAAGTGGTGCAAATGTTGTCATGCCAAATGTAACGGCGTCAGAATTTCGTGCAAAATACGAGATTTATCCTAATAAGATTTGTATTAATGAAGAACCTTCTAAATGTAGAAATTGTATTGAAAGTAAAATTAAATCCATAGGTAGAAGTATTTCGAAAGATTATGGATTTAGGAAGAAATAATAAAACAAAGAGCCGATAAAAAATTATCGGCCCGTCATATCCACAAATCAACAGCTTGACGAATTATTTTGCGTATTCGTCTTCTGCTTGTTCTATCTTTTTCATTACTTCATCAATCTGTTTTTTAAAATATTCAAGAAACAGACTGATTTCTTCTTTAAAACTATATGCACCGGGCCAAGCGGTATATCCAAACATTTCCTCAATGATCTTTGATTCGGAAAATACCATTAAGACAAGGATCGCTATGGTGATCCCAAAGTATTCCACAATCACCTGCGGTCTGATAAACAACGTCATAGTAACACCCAGCGCCAGGAAGAAAAATGACAGCGTTCCCTGTGTATGCAGGGCATAACTCATATAGTAAAATGTAGCAATGCCTGATATGTAGAGGCAGCGGATGACTACGTTTTCATTGTTGCATTTTAAAGAAAACAATGACACCAAAAGAACCGACAGCAATCCGCACGCCACCATTACAGCTGCCTCCCAGCCATATACGGACGCCCCGTATACGATCTGTAACAGAACAGTACATAAAAATTCAATAATAAATATAATTATATTCGTTCGAAAGGGAAGCATACAACAACCTGCTCTTTCTTATGCGAAGCGTATCGCTTCGCATTCACTTTATTTTCTTGTATATCTTCGCAGCACCGGCAGCACCTCCGCCAGTACCTCCAAAGTTTTATCTATCTCTTCTTCCGTTGTATAAACAGAAAAGCTGAATCTAACTGCCGCATCCATATATTCCTGCTTCAAGCCAATCGCCGACAGCGTCTGGGAATCCGTATGCTTATGGGCTGCACAGGCACTGCCGGCAGAGATATAGATTCCTCTTTCCGCCAGTTCATTTAACAATACCTGCGCGCGGATACCCGGAAACGATACATTGACAATATGCGGCGCGCTGTCATAACCGGTATGCCCGTTTATTTTTACCCTGTCGAACGCTTCAAGACCTTTGACAAACCTTTCTTTCAGATGGTATAACCGTTCCACATCCCTATCCAGATCCTGATAGATCAGCCGGACTGCTTCCGCCATACCTGCGATCCCCGGTACATTTTCCGTCCCGGAACGCATACCGTTCTGCTGTCCGCCGCCCCAGAGAATCGGAGCGATCTTTACTCTTTCACTGACATATAAAAACCCGACTCCTTTCGGGCCATGGATCTTATGCCCGCTGACGGACATCAGGTCAATGCCCATTTTCTTAGGATAAATCCTGAATTTTCCATATCCCTGTACTGCATCCACGTGAAATACAACTGAGGGC
>CAZKOR010000406.1:0-2446 GCA_964554405.1 uncultured Bacteroides sp.
GAAGCTGCCGTGAAGTTAATAGATGAGGGAAATACCATCCCTTTTATCTCCAGATACCGGAAAGAGGCTACCGGTTCTTTAAATGACGAAGTGCTTCGTGATTTATATGAAAGACTGACTTATCTGCGGAATCTGGAAGAGAAAAAAGAGCAGGTATTAAAAAGCATTGAAGAACAGGGCAAGCTGACGGACGAATTAAAAGAGCGCATTATTCAGGCGGAAACAATGGTAGTTGTGGAAGATTTGTATCGTCCATACCGTCCGAAGAGAAAAACAAGGGCAAGCGTGGCGAAAGAAAAAGGATTGGATGGGCTTGCAGATTATATTATGGCACAGAATGCCGAAACACCGATTGAAGAGGAAGCGGCAAAGTATCTGCATGAGGATGAGGATGCTGCAAAGGCAGTGAATACGGTGGAAGAAGCGATTCAGGGTGCGAAGGATATCATTGCCGAACTGATTTCCGATGAGGCGGATTATCGTATTTACATACGAAATATTACGATGGAAGAGGGCAGAATCGTCAGTGCGGCAAAAGATGAAAAGGCACAGAGCGTTTATGAGATGTACTATCAATATGAAGAGCCGGTGAAGAAAGCGGCAGGACACCGTATTCTGGCTCTCAATAGGGGCGAAAGCGAGAAATTCTTAATAGTGAAGATTGCTGCGCCGGAAGAGCGTATTTTACAATATCTGCGCACGAAAGTCATCACAAGCGATAATGCCGTTACGACGCCGCTTCTGGAAGAGGTTATAGCTGACAGTTACGGCAGATTAATTGCGCCTGCCATCGAAAGGGAAATTCGAAATGACCTGACGGAAAAGGCGGAAGACGGCGCTATTTCCGTATTCGGCAAAAATCTGGAGCAGTTATTATTGCAGCCGCCGATTGCAGGAAAAGTCGTACTTGGATGGGACCCGGCGTTCAGAACAGGATGTAAACTTGCCGTTGTGGATGAAACCGGTAAGGTGTTGGATACAAAAGTCATTTATCCGACAGCGCCGCAGAATAAAGTTGAGGAAGCGAAAGCAGAACTGAAGAAACTGATTAAAAAATACCATGTTTCCCTGATTTCCGTAGGAAACGGCACGGCTTCGAGAGAGTCGGAACAGGTAATCGTGGAGTTATTAAAAGAACTGGATACGCCGGTACAGTATGTCATTGTCAACGAAGCGGGCGCATCTGTATATTCCGCAAGTAAACTGGCAACAGAGGAGTTCCCGAATTTTGATGTAGGGCAGAGAAGTGCGGCATCCATAGCCAGAAGATTACAGGACCCGCTTGCGGAACTGGTAAAAATCGACCCGAAATCCATCGGTGTCGGTCAGTATCAGCATGATATGAACCAGAAGAAACTGAGCGATGCCTTAAACGGTGTTGTAGAGGACAGTGTAAACAAAGTCGGTGTGGATTTAAATACGGCGTCAGCGTCATTACTGGAATATGTTTCCGGCGTGACAAAAGTGATTGCCAGAAACATTGTTGAGTACAGGGAAACAAACGGACGCTTTACCGACAGAAAACAGCTTTTGAAAGTAGCAAAATTAGGACCGAAAGCATTTGAGCAGTGTGCGGGCTTCATGCGCATTACCGATGGCGATAACCCGTTGGATGCGACAAGCGTACATCCGGAATCTTATGAAGCGGCGGAAAAACTTCTGGACAAGATGGGGCTTACGATGGCAGATGTCAAAGAAGCTCAGAAAAAAGCAGCAGCTGAGAAGGCAGCAGGGAAAAAGACTGTCGTAAAAGAAAAACCGGCGAAAAAACCTAAGGAGGTCGTTATCCGCAATACGAATACGGCAATGGGCAGAGCGCTTGCAGCTGCAATGGGCGGCGTTGTATTGGAAGATAATGGGGCAAAATCCGCTAAGAGTAAGGGCGCTGGCGTGGCAGAAGAAAAGACGGAAGTAACGGCAAGCGGTCTGGAGAAAAAAATCAAGGATAAGAAGAAACTTGCTGAGGAATTGGGTATCGGTGAGATTACATTGACGGATATTTTAAAAGAACTGGAAAAACCGGCAAGAGACCCGCGTGACGACATGCCTGCGCCGATTTTACGAAGCGATGTATTGGATATGAAAGACTTAAAGCCCGGAATGATTTTAAAGGGAACGGTCCGCAATGTCATTGACTTTGGCGCATTTGTTGATATCGGCGTACATCAGGACGGACTGGTGCATGTTTCCCAGATGACGGATAAGTTCATTAAGCATCCGTTAGAAGCAGTCAGCGTCGGAGATGTGGTTGATGTACAGGTAATCTCCGTTGATATGGAGAAAAAGCGGATTGCGTTGACGATGAAAATCGGAAAGGCGGATAAATAAAAACTTCTTATAATGGTAATCAAATGGTTGTGAATGAGGAAGAACGGAAAAATCGATGCAATTCATTATTCCGTCCGTGATAACGGGGTCATCCGGAAACTTGCCGCTTACGTTATCC
>CAZKOR010000407.1:0-2438 GCA_964554405.1 uncultured Bacteroides sp.
CTATCATATTTTCATTTAGCGCTTCATATTCTTGCCTATACTTCTTTACATAGTCCTTTGCCGTATTGATCATAATCCGGTATATCCATGTACCGGCAAAACGCTCTTCCCGCAGGCTTCCTGCTTTCTGCATAGCCTTACATGCCCCTTCCTGTACGATATCCATCGCATCCGCTTCCTGATGCACATAACTGAAAGCCAGTCTGTAATAACTTTGATAGTTATCCAGCAATATGCTCCGAATTAAAGACTCTTTTCTGTTTCGCATATCTGCTTTCCTCCTTTTATCTTATTGTGCCCATTAGACAGATTACCGGTTCAAAAAGTTTCAAAGAAAATAGTTTTTGTAAAATAGAGTAAAAATACGTCACAGATATGAAAGAGAATATCATCTGATTTGCGCTATTTTAAAATTTCTGCTGAACAGTTTTTGTGACATCAAATAATAGGTTTATATAATCGAATACACCTTTTTTTACTCGTTCCAAACGATACATTTCTTTACCTGTTGCTTTATCTGAATGAATAATTGCTTCGATTCCTTTTATAAGAATTGCCGCCAAAGACCCAGTATCAGCATCAAGTCGGCTAATGATTTCCCCCGCCGAAATAACCTTTTCAAGCTTTACTTGGACAGATGCCACAATAGTCTCAATCGTCTTGTTATGAAGCGCATACTGAATCGTCCAATGCAGTTTATCCCCTTGCAGCACTTCATAATATACTGAAGCGGAATTTTGCATTTCTTTTAAAATTGCTTCCACACATTCAATAAAACCTAATTCTTCGTTCTCAAGAATCGTGTCTATTCTTTCGGAATACCCAACAAGAAATTGTTCTATTACCGCCTCGAACAACATTTCTTTTGATGGAAAAAAATGATAAAAGCTGCCGGTAACAACCTTTGCCTCTTCCTGTATCATGCGCACAGATGTCTCTTCATAACCATGTTCAAAGAAAACCCTTGTTGCCGCTTTTATAATCTTTTCTCTTGTTTCGCCTCTTTTTGCCATAATGTCCTCTGATTAATCTATTTTAATTCGTTCTTTTGTTAATTCCTGAACCTTAATATACGGATTACGATACATTTTCCTTCGTTTCGGGAGTCCCATGATCTTTACAATCGGTGTTCTCTTGGAGCTGGCATTCAGCAGTTTCCGATCATTTGCCGTTATTTCGTACCCTATAGCCCGATTGGGACAGCTTGTAACACACGCCATGCATTGAGCGCAATGATGTAAAAAGGTCGGCTTTCCTTCTTTCAGTTCAATGTTAGCGCAAGGACACACCTTACTGCATAATCCACATGAAATACAATCTTCGCTTATTGTAAAAGGCATATCTGCGTATTTTTGCAAATCAAGATATTGCGACATAACGCTGTTTCTTCTGTGTTTTATAAACTTACTTGCTACAGGATACGGTCTGCTTTTTTCACTTGCAATATCCTCCGCGATCCGCTTCAACTTCTTTTCCGTTTTCGGAACTCTTAGCTTTGGAAATGGGAATGGCGGATAAACAATTACATAATTCGCAACACTTTTAACCATATTACCGTAGGATATAGTAATTCCCTTCTTCGCAAGAACCTCTGCTGTTTTCTCGCATGCGATTCCGCAAATAAAGCTCGGCATTGCAATAACAAACACATATGCCTTTGGATTAATTTCAAGCTTTTCAACAAAAGATACTGCAGGGGCAGGCATGGTCCAGTGATAGACCGGAAATACAAAGCCCACAATATCAGCGTCAATTGCGGATACATCCTTGGGATTGCATCGCATGGAAATAATATCCGTATCTCCCAAACGCGCCGCAATGACCTTTGCTGCACGCATACTGTTTCCTGTTCCTGTAAAATAATAAATTATTTTCTTCATTTCTGCCGCCCTCCAAAATAGAATATCGTTCTATTTTTAAGGTATCATATTGGGTGGCATATGTCAATTATTGGTCTTTAAGATTACCGTTTCTGACATTCTTTTCAATTATTTTCTCTGTGCGCTCCCAGATTACATTGGAACCCAATTTAGTCTTAATATGCCTTTCCATTACCTGCTTTTTCCCAATTTCATGTTCTTTCCAATCTCTTCCACCATTAGAATTATTCAAAAGCAACGGCTGAAAATTATCCATTGCACGAACAAATCTGGCTTCCGGGCTTTCAGTTGCTTCATATTCATGAAACAGATTTTTCAACTCTTCCCCTTGATCCTCCGGCAGCAAGCTAAAAATACGTTCTGCCGCCGCATCTTCGCGCATTTTTTTAGTCTCATGCCCTTTTATATCATAGGCATAGGTATCTCCGGCATCAATCTCCACAATATCATGCATTAAAGCCATAAACATCGCTTTGGCTACATCGAATTCTTCATTAGCATATTCTTTTAATAAATAAACCATCATTGCCATATGCCAGGCATGCTCAGCGTCATTTT
>CAZKOR010000408.1:0-2417 GCA_964554405.1 uncultured Bacteroides sp.
ACTCCGGAAATATACTCTATCGGTATCTTACGCCACGTCTCTTTATCAAAACCGGTTCCGCCTGAACCATCTGAAATAAATAACAGCATCGGAAGCTGGGGAACTCCCCCGCTCTCTACTTTTTTGGCATTTTCTTTCACGGATGCTGTTTCATTAATCATTGTAACAGTTGCAGTACGGCTGTAAAAGACCGCTCTGTAAATTTCTTTTTCACTATCGGACAGCGTACCATGCTGTATTGCATCACTTTCTGCAATTCCGGGTATCAGGCGGGTAACTCCCATACCCGCAGCCCAGCTTGCAACACGCATAAGCGGTATGTTAATGTTCATGTTATCATAATACTGCGGCACTGCCATATCGAGCCCGATAATCGCCGACACTTCATCAGGATATTTCTGCGCCCAATATAATGCTTCCAGTCCTGACATGGAATGAGGGCATAAAACATATGGTGCATTTAATCCTGCCGCTGTCAATGCCGCCCGCGTATCTTCCAATATGGAATCGATATCCCTGTTTGTATCAACAACATCACTAAACCCATATCCGAATTTCTCTACTACTGCAATCTTATAATCATCACTCAAAAGAGAATAAAGAGATTTAAAATCCAATATCGGACAGCATGTTCCTCCGCCCGACATAAATACAAGTGTTGTTTCTCCTTCTCCCTCAATATAAACACTCATCTTATGTCCATCCACTTCTACCATCTGCCCAAGCGGGGAACGCAATGCGGATTCTTTTGCTAAACGGATCCTATGATTTATGTAAACCAATAACAAAAGTATGATTAAAATGACCATAAGAATTATAATAACTTTCACAACCTTTTTCATCTTTTTCATAACACTACCCTTCTTGATTATCATTTGACATTTTTGTGAGAAATGTTGCAGCTAAATACTCCGCAATCCCATCCTCATCGTTGCTGCCGTTTTCCTGCATTCCTGCAATGCTTTTAATGTCGCCTGTGAAATGGTTTTATCACTGCGAAGTAATGTTCCGTCCAAATCAAATAAAAGTAGTTTGCAATTTTCCATGCTGTCACCTCAAATATTTTTTATTTAAGCAGTTCTTCCAATCTTCTTATCGCTCTTTTCGCCGAAAAATAAAACGCCGGCCTTGCAATAACCTGTACAAAAGCCAAAATTGCAACAGCGCAAAGGAGCATCGGGATTCCATCGATTCCTTTTGCAAAAACAGTAAAAAGTCCGTCTAAAAGGCAGCCGCCAAATAAAATAGTGAAAGGTATCAGAACAGACAACTTCAGACGCATTTTGATATCAATAACAGTCAGTCCCCTTTCTGTCCTTATAATTCCTTCTATCACAGGTCTAAAGTCAAAGTCACTTTTAAAACCAAACCTGGGAAAATTGGCAATGCTAAAATCCGAAGGATTCACCTCTCCGATAAAACTGGCATCGCGATTGTCAAAAATCGATGATATTCCCCAAGGCTCCGTTACCGAATTTAAAATCTCATTGATATCTTCCGGTGATTTTGCAGAATCAATGCTGTATTCTAAGTGTGGTAATATATGTATCATCCTGTTACCATTTCCTTTCTATCATTCGTACTTCAATTATGTTGTTTCTGCAATGCCCTTGAATAAAATAGCCGGATATGCTATATTATAATCACAAAAGGAACAACCGCCCACAAGGGGTTGACCTGATAGGGATAGAAATTCCACCCGATACCGGTCAAAGTATACAAGGGTGGTCTTTCTATCTGTAGGATTCGAAAAACGCTACTGACTTATCAAAATGATTAAGGTCAGCAATGCAAGAATGAACATCCCGAAAGACATAAGGTCTTTGAAATCAAATTTCATCCGCACCACCTCCCATCTTTTGTGATGAAAGGTCAACACCTTGCAGTGACACGATTATTCCCATAGCCCAATCTTATCATATATCCCATTGCAGAACAATCATTATATCGAATATTCATAATCATTCGTACATTTATGCAATTTGTCTAACTGAATTTTGTTTATATTCCTCAATTATCAAAAATAATTCGGCATATCCTCCGCAGGATACTCCCTGTTCATGTTAAGCACATGTGGCCATTTCCCTATGTCCTCTATTATAAATCCGTAAATAATCCCCATATGACGGTGCCAATGTCTGAACTGCCCTAAAATCAAACGAAATTTGCTCATACTGCAATCTTCCGGCTGTTTTGAAAGGTCGGCATCATCCAGCGTGGCAATATACTTTTGTATTTTATCCTGAATTCGATAAAAATAAGTTTCCATCTTCTCTCTTTCTATCACTTCGTCCTATGGAATCACATTCAAATCCGCCAATGTTTCCGTATGAAACTCCGGATTCTGATAGGCAGTGTCATTCGGAATACATTTCATTAAATTCTCCGTTTCCCATAATGCCCTCTCTGTCAAATAT
>CAZKOR010000409.1:0-2411 GCA_964554405.1 uncultured Bacteroides sp.
AGAATCGGTGCGCGGATGCCCATGCGCTGCATCATGCCGATAAAATTCTGCACATTATAGGTATCTGAAGTGATACGGGATTCCAGAGAAGGAATCGTAAATTGGTCCGTATCCTGCGCAGAGAGATACAGAGTTTTTGAAAACAGTTCCTTTCGCATGACAATGGAAAAATCGGCAGTGACTTTTGCAGCCATCCGATTGGCAGTCACATTGCCGACGCAGGCGGCCACCGAGCAGAGAATCATTATTATACCATACAGTACGATTCTGAAAACTTCCATGGTGACAATGACATGTTCCAGAATATAGGTCAATATAAAGGGAATCAGAAGTTCTGCAACAGTACCCAGAATTTTGATGGAAATCCCCAGTGCCATCCTCATCCTATAAGGCGCCAGATAGGAAAGTATTCGTTTCAACTTAATTACCATGCCTTTCTCTCAGCCTGCGACATTTGTGCCTCAGGCGCAATATTCGCAAGACAAATACATTTGTCTGTGAAATAATTTATTTTTCACACTATGTACCTCCAAAAGAACTTCTTTTTAGTTGCTTATGTAACAGTTTACATTGCAATTATTATACTCTGTGATAATTGCAGCGTCAAGAAAACACCCTTTGGTATGAAGTGGATATTTTCCTAAAATTTCGGTGTATAATAATTAGGATACATTGACTTTGTTAATTTGTATTATTATAATGAAACTACGAGAAAATGCAACAATTTGCAAAAGTTCGAAGTAAGGAGAAGAGAATGGAGACTATTAGGCGGGACTTATATTTAAATCGATTGATTGAACGTCGGGAAAATGGCTTGATTAAAGTTGTTACTGGTATTAGAAGATGCGGCAAGTCTTATCTGATGTTCAGATTATATTATCAATATCTGTTGGATTCCGGCGTAGAGGCCTCCAGAATTATCACGGTTTCGCTAGATGACGATGATTATGCGGAATTGCGTGACAGTAGGCAGCTGAGCAGATACATCAGGCAACGCATAACTGACGATGGCATGTGGTACGTCCTTTTGGATGAAGTCCAGATGTGTAAGGGGTTTGAGTCGGTACTCAATGGTTTGAACAGAAAAGAAAATCTGGATATCTATGTGACAGGGAGTAATTCAAAATTCCTGTCCTCCGATGTGCTGACGGAATTCCGGGGACGCGGAGATGAAGTCCGGGTTTATCCATTGTCTTTTTCTGAATATGTTTCAGCATATTCCGGGGATAAATATGATGCGTGGGTTGATTATTATACTTATGGAGGACTGCCGCTGATACTCAGCAGAAAAACTGATGAATTAAAGTCAAGGTATTTGATTGATTTGTGCAGAGAGTTGTATCTGAAGGATATTGAAGAGCGTCATAAACTGCGCGGGGATAATATCATGGCGGCATTAGTCAATGTTCTTGCATCAGCAGTAGGCTCATTGACTAATCCCTCAAAACTGACAAATACTTTCAAAAGTAATGGGATTGACGTCAGTGATAAAACAATTGGAGTTTATATCGGATATCTGATGGATGCTTTTTTTATCAGCAAAGCAGAGAGGTATGATATTAAAGGGAAAAAATATATTGCATCCCCTTTCAAATATTATTTTACGGATGTGGGCCTTCGCAATGCTCAGCTTAACTTTCGGCAGCAGGAAGAAAATCATATAATGGAGAACATCATCTACAATGAGTTGTTAATCAGAGGTTTTAATGTAGATGTTGGTGTTGTAGAGCATTCCGAACGGGACGAGAACGGAAAGGTTGTGCGTAAGAGGTTAGAGGTTGATTTTGTTTGTAACAGCGGTAATCAGAGATATTATATCCAATCTGCATTTGCCATTCCGGACAGCAGTAAAATGCATCAGGAACAGAAATCATTAGTGCATATTGGTGATTCGTTCAAGAAAATTATTGTAGTAAGGGATAGAATTAAATTGTGGCGGAATGAGGAAGGAATTGTGATAATGGGAATCATGGATTTCCTTTTAAATTCAAATAGTCTGGATTTGTAATATTTCCGGCTGCTAAGGAGAATAAAAACAATGGCGAAAGTAGACAGTAAAGAAATCTTTGAAACCCTGCCCGTTCCAAAGGCAGTAAAGGAAATGGCTTTACCGACCATATTCAGCCAGATCATTGTTCTAATCTACAATATGGCGGATACCTTTTATCTCGGAAGGACGAATAATCCTTATATGGTAGCGGGCGCTTCTCTGGTTCTGCCTGTGTTCAATATCTGTTTGTCACTTGCAGGACTGACAGGAATCGGCGGAGGGGCGCTGATATCACGTCTCCTGGGTGAAGAGAGGGAAGATGAGGCAAAAAAAGTGTCCTCATTCAGCTTTTATTTATCCATTGCTGTAACTGCTGTATTTTCCATAGTGATGTTTGCATTTATGAAACCGGTTCTTGCAT
>CAZKOR010000410.1:0-2387 GCA_964554405.1 uncultured Bacteroides sp.
TTTCTTAAGTGCATTCGGTTCTAACAGCTTCGACAAAAAACAATGCCGCTTTCCGGATGATGGGAGCGGCTTTTTTATATATTTAGTTGCGGCAGGCAGGCGGAAGCAGTTCACATTAAAATTGGATAAAAACCGTCAAAGACCTGTTGTGATACAGGGCTTTATTTTTTGAGATAGGAAGATAAAAAACATGAACGAGAAATTTCAGGGAATATTGGATGATATCAAAAAGTCAACAAAAGAAGTGAAAGTTTTGCCGATTGATGAAACTGTAAAAAAGAAAGTAAGAGAGAAGTATTCAATTCATCCGGAAAGTCTGCTGGGTATACTTCTTGAAAACACAGGAGGAATAAATTTTATGACAAGAAATCAATGGATGCCCTTAGAGATTTGGATTATGATAAGGGAGTAACCTTCTATCTATATTTATGGGCGGGAGCAGAATCGTTAGAAAGCAGAAAACGCAGCATCATACCGATGGAGGAAACCATAGGGGTGGAGTTTGAGTTTTTGAAACAGATGGGTGCAGAGGGGCAGTAAATGTTTCAAAAAATAGTTATTTTTAACATACGAGTATATATTATGGTACGGACAGTTACTTTGGATAGAAATCAAAAACCTATAGAGGAACAAATTAGACAGATAAAAGAAGCGGCGAAGAAAGAGATTGTATTTGATGAAGATTCTCCTGAACTTACACCTGCTATGGAAAAAGCATTTCGGCTGGCGGTAAAAAATCGTAATACATAGCGAAATATGGGGGCTTCATAGAAACGAATACGCTCTCTTCATACTTTCATGGGATTTTTCCAACTGCTTGAATAAGGCGGCTGATTAAAAGCATTGTAAAAGTTGGGCTACAAAAAGTAAGGAAAAACCCTAAGGGATATATTTAAAGAGGACGGAAAAAAGTGTGAGTTACGAAAAAACACCTTTTCCCCAAGCTGAATGCAGCTTTATTATAACGAGAAACGGAGGATTTTTCAATGAAGAACAACAAGATTACCGCCCTCTATGAAAGACTGTCACGAGATGATGAGCAGACTGGGGAGAAATTGATTTTACGCCATTCCTAAACATCATGAATGAGTGGTATGCAAAAGACACAAGTCAAAAAATAAGGGCAATTTTCAAAGTGAAAATGCAGGAGGAAAAACGTGTTTCACCAAGTGTTCCATACGGTTATCTTCGTGATCCGGAGAATAAACAGCATTTAATCGTAGACCAAGAAGCAGCCGAAGTAGTTCGCAGGATATTCCGCTTTGTGATTGAGGGCGTTGGTGTGTCAAAGATAGCAAAGCTATTAACGGAAGAGCAGATACTAATATCATCGGCATATGCAGCCGAACACTGTCCGGAAAACCAGCACAGCAAAAGCTATACCAGTCCTTACACATGGTCAACCACAGCAGTATGCTATATCCTAGAAAAACAGGAATATATGGGGCATACCGTTTTGGGAAAAGCAGTTCTTGAGAATTTTAAGACCAAGAAAAGGCGCAAGGTGCGTCTCGAAGAACTGATGATATTCCCCAATACCCATGAAGCGATTATTGATGAGGAAACATGGAACACAGCACAGAAAGTAAGAAAGACATATGATAGTGACAATGTTTATGTGTGTGGCAATTACCGTAATATCCATAGGAATTATTTCTTGAAACAGTAAGGTCAATGAATGATAAGGAAATCAAGCGCATTATAATGGACAGCAGAAATGAAAAACAGACTGCTAAGCGGTCAGAATTAACGCACAAAAAAACCGAGTGCATCAAAGCCACGAATGGGAACGCCAAAGAGGTCAAAAATGTAAAGCACCGTCTTGATGTGTATGGAGAGTACAAGAGCATAAAACCGTTGCTTGTGAAGTATGAAGGACTGGAGGGAAAGGCAAAGGAAAAATTCTACGAGAAAAATGCTGAAGTAATTGAGCAAGCTATGACCTACCGTATTGGTTTGAAAAACATGGGTGGGGGAAAAATCACACCTAAAGAGTGGAAATCACAGCAGGATAAAAAGCAGGAACAATCGCAACAGAAACGGAAAAATGAACAGTCACTTTGACAGAATATGTAGAAATGTGACAAAAACAATATGAATTGATTGAAATTAGATGTTATTGATGATATGATTATAAACGTGGCGAAAGCCACTAGGAGAGTACCCATGACAGGGTGGTAGCCTCCCGAGCCAGTTGCCCTAGCTTGCTAGGAGTACATAGGAAGGGAGGTGCGTGATATGACAGCATTTGAGATTATCTCAATTTTCATTGGAATACTAACATTGTTAGTGACCTTTGGCAGCTTGATTGTTGCGTTTCTTGCCTTTCTCGATAAGAGGAACAAGAAGAAATAAAAATGCCTATCCTGTCTGCTCACAGGATAGGC
>CAZKOR010000411.1:0-2387 GCA_964554405.1 uncultured Bacteroides sp.
TATCATCATAATATTCTCTGGCCTTATGCTCACAAACATCAAAGCAGGCTCCACAAGCGATACAATTTTCACTATGCACTTCTATCCGCTGTCCATTCTCCGACTGAATAGAATAGTTTGCAGTTAAAACCGGACAGACCGAAATGCAGCGGTTACATCCCTGACACTTTTCATTTGTATAGACCAACTGGCTCATTATTTGGTCTTCCTTTCTGTACTATCTTCTTATATCGCTTTAAATTTTGCAATTTCTTTTTTCAAATCGTTTGAAACTCCGTCATTGATAGCTGTATAATCTTGTATTTCTTCCATATTGGCGGATAAACTCTGCATAATACCAGAAAGATTCGATACTTTGGTATTTTCATCCTCTACCGCCTGTGAAATGCGGGAAATACCGGAACTGATAGTTTCGGAAACGGATGATAATTCAGTGGATTTGTCATAAAATTCATTCATCATATCTTCCAGTGTATCTGCGTCATTTAAATACTTCGAGGAAGCTTCTACGAATTGGTCATAATCTTCCAAAACATTTGTATTTACAAATTCAAGAAGCTTGTTGGAAGAATTTGCCATTTCCTCTACACTAGAAACGATATTATTACTGATTTGCTGAATGTTGTTTGCGGTATTGCGGCTGTTGTCGGCAAGACCTCGGATTTCATCTGCCACAACGGCAAACCCTTTGCCTGCCTCTCCTGCTCTTGCTGCTTCAATAGAAGCGTTTAATGCAAGAAGGTTCGTCTGGCTGGCAATGGATAGAATCTCATCCGTAAGGCTCTGGATGGAATTGACACCCTTGCTGCTTTCCATAGAATTGCGAAGCACCTCTTCCAAAGAGGAGGTAATTCGTTCTGACTCGCTTTTACTGGTTAAGGCAAGTTCCTTGATACTATTGGCGCGTTCTTTCATTTCGGCAGCATAATCTTTACCTGATATGGTTGAATTAGAAATAACTTCGCTGCTGTTATTTAAAGAAATCATGTCAGATGTAATATCTTCCAATGTCTGCAAAACTGTCTGCATTTCTCTGCAAAGTGCATCCGCTTCTGCTGATACTTCCCGCACATTTTGGGACGAATCCGATACTTTAGATACAATCTGACCGGAAGAATTATCCAGAGAAATAGAATGTTTCTGAATTGCTTTCATAATCGTCTGCAGTTTATTTAAAAATAAGTTAATACCAAATATAAGACGACCTATTTCATCTTCTTTTTTGCTGATAATACGTTTATTTAAGTCACCCTCATCATGCTCAATATGTTCAATAAAAGTATTTAATTGTTTTTCCGTATCTTTTAGAGGCTTTACAAAACTTACGTATGTAATAATAATTGTGGCAATTACCAAAAGAAGCTGTAACGAAGAAAGCAGACCATTACGCGATAATGCTGAAGAAATGACGCTGACATTATTATTGGTAATGGCTGCAATATCCGTTGATACTTCGGAGGAAGCCGAAATATCCTGAAAAACGCTCCTTGCATTCTGTAAACAGGAAGTTATCGTCATATTAACTGTTACGGTTAATATGAAAATAAGAATCATGGGAAGCATAATTTTTAGGGCGACATGTTTTTTCATATGTGGCGGTTCTCCTTATTATAGTATTATGGTGAAGTTACTTACACTATAAATTATACCGTTATTTTCCACATATCGCAAGCCTTCTTATCCTGTATATTCATCCGTATAATATGGTATAACTAAATGACAGCCATAAGTTATTGTGTCATTTTTTAAATGATTCATCTGTTTTACTTCTTTAATATATTCGTCCATGGAATGATAATGTTCCGTATCCATATATTCCTGTGCAATCGACCAGAGTGTGTCTTCGTTGGAAACTGTGATACTTTTATAATATTTATAAGAAGTACGCTCACTGTCGTCTTTTGCCTTAGACAAGAAACCGCCGACACTGACGGATAAGATTATGATAAGGCAGAATGTTATGATTGTCATCATGAAATTCCTGCGCATCTGTTTCTGTCTTCTGATTTTATTATTTCTGATTCTTCTTTCGCTTCTGTTATTATTCATAATGATTCCTCCCAAACATACGTTGCGAACATTCGTTCTGATTGAAATTATTATATCGAACGTATTTTCGAATGTCAATACTTTTTCAACAAAAAATCGAACAAATATTCTGAATATATGTTTGCTTTTTGGCTGATATTATGTTATACTGATATAAAGTAAATTCAGCCAGTGAAAAAATTTCATACAATGAACAAATTCATAAAATGAATATTATTCATAAAACGAATAAAGGAGAATCATATGGGGTACGGTAAAATTACAAAGAAACAACAGGATATTCTCGATTACATTAAAGAAGAAATTTTAAAAAAAGGGTATCCGCCTGCTGTTCGTGA
>CAZKOR010000412.1:0-2373 GCA_964554405.1 uncultured Bacteroides sp.
CCCGAAAGACCAAGCGCACTGCCAATGTTCCAGCTAATCTGCTCTATCGCCGCATGAACTTTTTCACCGAATACTGCCGTACTAAAGACAAGCGCCGCCATACATGCTGCCGCTGCTACCATCCTGTGGGATGCCTTTCCATGTCCTTTTTTATTTTCTATCCGGATTTTATCCATCACCGCTCTTTTATATTTTTCTATGTCCTCTGTTTCCAAGCGTTCTTTCTGATGTGATGTATCAAATTCCCATTTTGCCCCGATTTCATTTGCCAGTGTATATGTTTCTTTTCTCATATCGCCCTTACTCCTTTCCATCCATCCATTTTCCGGCGGATTTTCTTCTTTCCCCTGAAAATACGCACATAGACATTGTCCCTGCTCATTCCCATTGCATTTCCGACAGCTTCCGGCTCCTCCTGCTCTATAAAGATGCGTCTGAATAATTCCCTGTCCTTTGGAGATAAACAATTTAAAACCGCTTCCGTTTCTTCGGATATTTCCTGTTCCACCAAATCCAAAAGCGCCCTATCCTCCTGCAAAATTTCCACATCTTCTATGGAGACGGTACTTTTTTCCCGCTGTATCTTCCGCAGCATGTCAATCGCTTCCAGTCTTGCCACACCTGCCGCCCAGCTTGCAAAACTGCCTTTCTTTTCATCAAACCGCTCAATATTCTGCCAGATGCCAAGAAAAATATCATTCATACACTCTTCCGCCCTGTCCGGAAATCCGGAAAGTCTTTTCCACACAACAGAGTGTATCAGCCCTCCATAAGCTTCAATGACATATAAAATACCTTCTTCTTTACGCTGTCTGAGCAGACGGATAAAATTATCTTCATTTGCTCTCATTGCATTCCCTCCTTTTACTTTATAATCCGTTTGAAGGAAAGAAAATCTTACACTTTTAGGAAAAAAGTTAGAAAAGGAAATTATCAAGATAATTTTGTAACGTGTTTGCCAATTTCCCAATATGTACACCGTCTACGAAAGAATGATGCACCTGCACTGAAAACGGAAGAATCACCTTTTTATCCCGAACAAAATATTTCCCCCAATCTATCATTGGAACCGCATTGTCCTTTTTACCGGATTCCGTATGGGAGATATGCGTAAACGACACCCACGGGAATGAAGAAAACTGGTAAATATCATTTGCCATCGGAGCAGTAAAATATTCCTTTTGGTTCTTGACTGTATCAGCGGCGAGTGAAACATATTCTTCTATAGTATCCTGCATTTCCACATTGACTACCTTAAAAAGCTCACTGCCTTTATCAAGATAAGTGAATGATGTGTTGATTTTGTCATAAATAACCGGCTTCCCGTCCAAAAAACGGCAACGAAATTCCTCAATCCCATTGGCACATTTTGTTACAGCAAATACGAAAGAAAAGGTAAAGGAATATCCCCGCTCTTTGATTCTTTTCAAAAAGTTTGTTATATCCAGTTCAAAAGTTACGCAATACTGCGGCTGCACACTGTTTCTGAATATCTGACAGTGCATAGCCCTCTCCCATGTTGTTACATCAATTTCTCTCATGATTTTTCCTCCTGTCTTATTTTAAATAATGCACGTTTTTTCTGTCTCTGTATAATTTCTTCACTGTTATTATAAATTTATAGTTGTATGATGTCAATATGTTGTATTATGTCTATGAATAAAAAATAAGGACTTACACATTCCGTAAGTCCAATAGCAGAGCGCTATTCAATTCCAAGTTCCCGCATTGCATGCATGATATGGATTCTCATGGCATTTCTAGCTCCTTCCGCATTTCTCTGCTCTAAAAAATCCATAATCACCCGGTGATCATTCACTGTATCTGAAACAGCTTTTTGGCTCATTGCTGACAGGGTAACGCCTTTTGCAATCGCCTGATAAAGAATAGGCATAAGCTGATTCATGAACTCATTGTGTGTTGCCTGTGCAATCGCCTTATGAAAGGAATGTTCATTGTCCGTACGGTCTTGTCCGGCTTTGATTTCCTGCTCAATCCTTTCGCCAAACTCCAAAATCCTCTTTATCTCTGCATCCGTTCCCCTTATAGCAGCCAAATATGCAGCCTCCGGCTCAAAAATCAACCGCATTTCATATAAGTCTTTTGCATTTACTTTTATATCGGATAACCGTCCTAAATCCGGCTCTTGTTCAAGCGCCGTTTGAGTAACAAAAGTTCCTTTTCCCCTTTGGATTTCAAGAATATTATAAGCAACCAAAATCCGTATGGCTTCTCTCAGGGTTGTCCTGCTGACATTCAGTTCTGCCGACAGTTCGTTTTCGTTTGGTAATTTATCTCCGGCTGTAAAGCGTTTTTCTATTGTAATCATAGATAATATCGTGTCTGCGATACTTTGTGAAAGCATTTTATTGT
>CAZKOR010000413.1:0-2353 GCA_964554405.1 uncultured Bacteroides sp.
TTTCCACCTATTTCAGGACGTAAAAAGGGCTTCCCGATTTCTCGGAAAGCCCCATAAAATCATGCTTTTTACTAATGAATTCGTCAGTTTTGTACTAATATTTACATTTATACCCTAGTTTAAATTTTTTGTTACCAAAATGTTACCACGTATGGACATAATCTAAACATAGAAAAAGGCTCTGCCATAAGCAAAACCTCTTCTCCCCTACAGCTTACTCCCATGTCACATGCAATTTTTTATTATTATTTGCACAATCAGATAAATACATATTGATAAGAACCTGATATGGTATGCCAGAAGTTTCCGCCTCACGCTTAAAATAATCAATAGTGGAATTGTCAATATTAATTGTTATCTGCTTTTTCAGTTTTTTCGCATATGGATTTTTCCTTGGATTAAGATTTTTGATATCGTATTCGTCTTTCATGCTATCCTCCACTGTTTTCTTTGTTGTAATAATTTTCTTCGTTTTTAGTTGCTCTGCGTGCTGAAATAATTCTGATTACTTCATCATTTTCCCTATAACAATGACTCACTATGCAAAGCCGCGCTTTCTCCGAAAACTCCAGTATCAAAAACCTTTCTTCCTCTTGTGAATGTTCTGGGTCATCAAAAACAATAGCTTCCATGTCATAAAATACCGCTTTTGCTTCCTCGAAAGAAAGCTTATGCTTATCTTTATTTATTTGGTTTTTATTTTCATCCCAAGTAAATTTTATTTCTTTCATATTTATATTCTAATTACAATATAATTATTTGTCAATTTTTTATCTTTTATCCTTATATTTTTTCCGTGCAAATTATGAACCTGCTAAAGCTATGTCCATATCATCTATACAAAACTCATAGCCCAAAATGCTAAAAACACATATTGTATTCTGACAAAAACTAACATATAAAAGTTTATGGTGAAAATAATGACAATCGGTGAAAATATAAAAAGAATACGTATACAAAGAGGATTAACTCAAGTAGAATTAGTTTATCTGTTAAAAATTAGTTAATCAATTATTCGTGGTTATGAACTAGGAATACGAAATCCTAAGCCATCAAAACTTGCTGCCATTTCCCATGCTTTAGGTATAAATGTGGAAGTATTACTCAACTCTGATTTTGATAATATAACCGCGATGCACCGACTTTTTCAATTATTCCGCCAATATGGCGGCGATTTTGACCAAAACGGAAATCTTAAGTTTCAGAAATTGGATTTATCATCATGGCGAAAGCGTTGAAAAATCTATCCGGAAAAATTAAATGCAACTGAACAAATTAAAAATAAACATGCACACCTATATGTCATAGAAGATGCAAAAGACAAGTTTATTTGGTGGATGGACACCTATCCCCGTTCAGATGCTCTTAATGTAAATTTTGATGAAACACTGGAAAATTATCGGAAACTAAAGAATAAACGCAGAAACAAAGGTAACACTTGATAATACCTACTGCATATGCTATACTAGCAGTAGCTAAGAAAGAGATTGTATCCAAGTGATGCACAAAACGAAAACCCCAGAGCGCCATCTCTGGGGTTTTCTTTTAGGCTAGTCGTCACTGTCGTTTCCATCTAACCATTTGCTTATGCAGTTGCCAACTACACTTGCCACAACGGAAACCAAGAAAGAGATTATTGACTCCAAGAAATGCACCCCCTTCCTGTTGCCAGTGTAGGGTGTGACAACACAGCCATTATATTATCAAAACTCTCTCTTCGCAAGTGTTACTTTTTTTGACAGAAAATGTCTTTTTTCTTTTTTGTTGCCAAATTGTTACCAAAGCATAAAAAATCTCCCGCCGATTTCTCGACGGGAGATTGTAGTTTTTCTGATAAAATCAATATTACTCGATGATAGTAGCCACACGGCCTGAACCTACTGTTCTACCACCCTCACGGATAGCGAATGTAAGACCCTGCTCCATAGCGATAGGATGAATCAATTCGATTGTCATCTCTACGTTATCACCAGGCATGCACATTTCTGTACCATCCGGTAAGTTACATACACCTGTTACGTCAGTTGTTCTGAAGTAGAACTGAGGTCTGTAGTTGTTGAAGAAAGGAGTATGACGTCCACCTTCATCTTTTGTTAAAACGTAAACCTGAGCTGTAAATTTCTTGTGGCATGTTACAGAACCCGGTTTTGCAAGAACCTGACCTCTTTCGATGTCTGTTCTCTGGATACCACGAAGCAGAACACCGATGTTATCACCAGCCTGTGCCTCATCCAGTAACTTACGGAACATTTCAATACCTGTTACAACGGATTTCTGTGTTTCTTCCTTAACACCTACGATTTCAACATCATCAGACATATGAAGTGTACCACGCTCTACTCTACCTGTAGCA
>CAZKOR010000414.1:0-2335 GCA_964554405.1 uncultured Bacteroides sp.
TAATTGGTTTTTAGAACCTGAACTTCAAGAGTGGGTATGGTGCGATGAGAAAGGTGAGCCACCCGTGCCGCTGGAGCGAATTATTGAGAAATACGGTACCAGAGTTAAGAATCCAACAGATGTATTTCCATATTTTATTTTAAGAGATGGCGAAGCAATCGGTTTTGTTCAATATTACATACAAGATAAAACAACAATCGGACTTGATATGTGGATTGGAGTTTCAAAAGAAAGAAATAATGGTTATGGCACTGAAGCGCTAAAGCAGATGGTGCAGTTGATACATCAAAAATATCCGTATGTGAAAGAAGTTTTTATCAATCCTGATCCAGAGAATAAACGTGCTATAAAATGTTATCAGAAAGCAGGATTTAAACATTGTGGCGAAATGATGGATGACGGAAAATTATCTTTATTATTAAAAATATGTTTTGATGGTTAATCAGAAGAATGATATGCATGAGGGCAAGGTGTTGTATTATGGACAAATACATAATTCAAAAAGCAGAATATGGAGACTTACCGGAAATATTAGAATTACAGTACTTGGCTTATCAAAGTGAAGCTGATTTATTTAAAAGCAGAGATATACCACCATTAAAGCAGACTTTAGATGAAGTTATTTCAGAATACCGCGAGGGTATTATTTTAAAGGTAAAGATTGGCAGTCGTATTATTGGTTCTGTTAGGGCTGCGCTAAAAAACGATACAGTGTATATCGGAAAGTTGATGGTTCATCCCGATTTTCGGAGAATGGGTATTGGAAAAAAGCTGCTCTTGGAAGTGGAACGCTATTTTCCTGAAAAAAGATATGAACTGTTTACCAGCACAAGAAGCAAAGACAATATTAGATTATATGAAAGTTTGGGATATAAGTCTTTTAAAGAAAAGATGATTGATGACGAACTTGCATTTCTTTATATGGAAAAGAAGTAATCATACCATCAGAGTTTATCGGAGGAAGTATAATGAATGCTTACCACATGAGCGAGACATTAAGAGTTGGGGATACTTTGGAAGTGGACCATCAGAAGATTGTAAATCTTGCTGAGCCATTTGTCCAGGCGCTTGAGCATAGTATGGACAGTTTCTACGGAATGGTTCTCAATGGAAAGTATTTTTGTGCAGTGCTTAGAAAATTCAGACTATGGGAGTGGTCAGATTATGCCAAATGGTCTGTAGAAGGCGCATTTGAATTCATCAGAAGAACAGAGTTCCCAGATGCCATAAGCCGTTTACAGTGTAATTATTTTTATGACAATCTGGAGAATGTCAGGCGCCTGTATGAGTATGACTGGGGGGATGAGTCAGAGGAGGTACAAAGCAGGATCCATTTGTTTCAGGTTATGTTGGATGATGATGCCGTTCAAAAGTATGACATGAGCCTCTATGACCAGGCTTATGATGCGATGGAAAAGAGTCAGGACGTGCAAATGGTTCTGGACTGTGCGCGGAGGTATTTTGCCGGGGATCATACTGAAAAACCGATATGGGAGATTCTCAGCGATAGAAATATCAGGATTGCAGAAGATGTAACTGCGCTTTTGCGATAAAAAGAGGCTAAATGTATGGAAAAAATTCTTGTAATGGACGAACAGAATTATGATGAAAATTTAGAAGAAATATACAGAATATCCGTAAGAGGAATTATCTTTGTTGCCGGTAAGTTATTGATGATTGAAAGTTCTTTTGGAGAGGTTAAATTACCGGGCGGAGGAATGGACCCGGGGGAGGATGAATATCAGGCTTTAGTGCGGGAGGTAAAAGAGGAGACCGGATATGATGTGATTCCGGAATCCATAAAACCGTTCGGAGAAATAGAGGAGAAGCGGTTGGCCGTTTATGAGCCGATGATTTGGCATCAAATCAATCGTCTGTATTTTTGTGATGTTTATGCAGAGCAAGGGGAGTGTAAATATTCGGAAAATGAAAAAGAGGAAGGGTTTCATCAGGTGTTTTATACGATAGAAGAGGCATTGGAAAAAAACGAGAGAATGTTGGAAAAAGAAGGACTGCAGGCATGGAACCAGCGTGAATATAAGACATTACTGCTTATAAGGGACTATTTGGAGAAGAATTGAAAAGTAGATTTATTGGTAAGTTGCTTAGGGTGAAAAATCGCAATTTATGGAGGAAAAATACATGGAACTGTGGGATGCTTACGATAAGAATTTTCATCACATTAGTAATGTTACGCTGATTCGTGGTGAGGCAATCCCTGATGGGCTTTTCCATCTTGTATGTGATATTATTGTAAAACATACAGATGGGGATTATCTGCTGATGCAGCGCGACCGCCGCAAACATTTCGGCGGTATGTGGGAAGCCACCGCAG
>CAZKOR010000415.1:0-2262 GCA_964554405.1 uncultured Bacteroides sp.
GAGACTGCCGCAGCAGAAAAAACCGTAAAATTATTTCAAAATGTGGTAAAGCTTCCCTTTGGAAAAGCAATTTTTCTCAAAGGCTATGCAGCAGGCTGCAAGTCGGGCTTTGGTTCTGATGCAGGTTTCAGACATGTTATTTACAGAGCGGATTCAAAATGCTATCAAATGAATGTTACAGCCTGCCCATATGTGAAATACTGCAATGCCGAGGGCTGCGGGGAGCTGACCCGCATTTTCTGCGATATTGACATTTATGCTTACGGTCATCTTGATGGAATAATCTTTGAAAGAACGCAGACTTTGGGAACAGGTGGGGAGAAATGTGATTTTCATCTGTATTCGGCGAAATGATTTCTCACTTTTCAGACTTCTGTATCTGCTAAAATTTATGTTAATAATTCGAGAGGAGGTTCATTTTATGCAAATTATTATAGAGGGTATCGTATTATGTTTTATTCTTTTATTATTTTGCGTTATTGGCATAGCAAATGGTCCGGAAAAGTTTACGGTATTTTGTGAAAAAGATGTTCAAGACAGAGCAATTAAGTATGGTTATACTACAAAAGAGCAAATTAAGAAACAAACAATTCTTGACCATATTCCACTTGTGGATTATAATATTACATAAGTGGAATATGGAGGGAACGAAAATGCTGAAACACGGCATATTAGGATTGTTAAATTATAAAGAAATGAGTGGTTATGAAATCATGGTGGCATTTCGTGACTCACTCAATTTTTTTTGGCAGGCACAAACCAGTCAGATTTACAGAGAGCTGCAAAACTTAAAAAAAAGCGGATGGGTAACGGATGTCACTGTCCCTCAGCAGGGGAAGCCCGATAAGAATGTTTTCTCCGTAACAGAAGCGGGCAGGCTTGAATTGAAACGCTGGCTTTCAGACGACAGTATGGAACCGAATAAAAGCCCGTTGCTTATGCGGACTTTTTTTCGAGGGGAACTGCCGATAGAAGACAATATCCGATTTTTTCAGTCGGTGCAGGAGTATGCTGTCCGCTTTCTCAAAGAAATGGAGAAACCCCCTGTAAGCGCCGGTTATTATGCAAAAGAAATTAAAGAGCCGGAGCAGGCGGTTTATTGGGAGATGACTATTGAGTATGGAATGATGTATATGGATATGCTTCGACGATGGAGCGAAAATTGTATGACTCGATTAGAGAAAATGGAGAAAGAACATTCCGGTGACTAATGGAAGTTTAAGAAGGAGAGAAATATTATGACAAAATTAAAAAAGGTCTTGTTAACTGCTGTTATGTGGCTGATTTTTGAAACTGTGGCCGTTACGCTTTGGCTTACGAAGAAAAATATATTTTATTTATTTAATTTCAGCTATATCGGAACATCTATCACAATCGGGCTTATTTTATATCAATTTCAATATAAGCACGCGCGCAGGGTCGCACAGTTTTTAGTAGGAACTTATATGCTCGTTTATCTTGGACTGCTTTGTAATGAGAACATGCAGATTGAAGGGTTCTGGTACTATCTTTTTACAGGCGTTTTTGAAGCGGCAACCATTCATTATGCAGTTGCAAAGATATTCGGTCCGTTGATTTTCGGACGGGGGTGGTGCGGGTATGCCTGCTGGACAGCAATGATTCTTGATCTGCTCCCCTATAAAACGCCGCAACAGCCCAGAAAAAAATGGGGTTGGATAAGATATATTACCTTTGTGTTATCTTTCGCTTTTGTCAGTGCATTATTTCTTACGCATGCAAAAAATATGGAACGGATTATGTTTTGGGCGTTTCTGATTGGAAACGGTTTGTATTACATAGTCGGTATCGTCTTAGCTTTCGCTTTGAAAGACAATCGTGCCTTTTGTAAGTATATCTGTCCGATTACCGTGTTTTTGAAACCCATGTCTTACTTTTCTTTAATGCGGATTAAATGCGATAAGAGTAAATGCGTTTCCTGCGGCAAGTGTAAGACGGTGTGTCCCATGAATGTTGATATGACGGACAATTCAAGGAAGCGCAAAAACGGAACAGAGTGTATTTTGTGTTATGAGTGTACAAAAGTCTGCCCTAAAAATGCATTATGATTTTGAAGATTATTCTTTATCTGGCCTATATTATGATGTTTGCGTTTGCCACCGGCTTGCTGGTCGGATAACCTTCGAATCTTGACTCGTATTGTATTGCTGTATACAATAAATATATACTTCGTATAAGCACATAGGGTGGCAGGCAGCTTTAACAAAGCTGCAGAAGAATCTTTTATCACGCCTACTGCGGTCA
>CAZKOR010000416.1:0-2258 GCA_964554405.1 uncultured Bacteroides sp.
ACTTTTCACTTCAGATTCCAACAAATCCTATCCTTTAACGCAGGCATACGGTAACGCTTACATATATACTTTCAGCATTACAGCTCAGGAATGGTTTTCGTCTATATTCCTCATAAATGGCTTCCACCAAGTGCCATTCTCTCTGGATGATTCCATATAAACTACTCTTTCCGTCGTCGCTTTTCTTATATTGTTTCATATACTCTATCAAATTTTTTTGGCATTGTCAACAACGGATAAATATGCCAATTCCTCATTGAGAAACTTGAAAAAAGTGATAAATTGATTTGTTATATAAAGGGTGTTATAATCGGATTGTTAAGTCATAATGAAACGAACCACGGTTTACATAATAGGAGGTAACTGTGTTATTTGAGGAAAATCAAAAAAACATAAAAAGTGAAAGAAACTTTTGGAGTATACTTATTCTGGTCAACATTGCAATACTTTCAATATTATTTTTAGTCTTCTTTGGGAATAAAGATTATTCCGTTAATCAGAAAAGAAATTCATATTTGATTGGTGCAAGTTATATGACAATGAACAATGAATTTTATAAGATTCTCAGCGAGGAAATCAGTGCCAAAGTTGAAGCGGAAGGGGACCGGATGATACTTAGGGACCCGGCACTTGATGAAGATAGACAGATTGAACAGATTAGCGAAATGTTAGATATGGGAATTGATGTATTGATATTGACGCCGGTGAATTGGGAAAATCTGACTGAAGTTTTAAAAAGAGCTAAAAGTCAGGGAGTGTTCATTGTTGTAGTAGATACGGAAGTATATGATGACGACTTAGTAGACTGTACAATTACATCAGATAATTATACTGCAGGAGTGATTGTGGGGGAATATTTTCTAAAGCAGCATGATACGGCGGATGTTATTGTCATGACACATGAGACTACAAAATCAGGCTTGGACAGAGTACAGGGATTCATAGATACTGTCAGTGCTAAGAATGGAATTGATATCATACAAAAAATAGAATGCGAAGGTCAGTTGGAGATAGCTATGCCTAAACTGCAGGCGGCTATAGACAGTGGGACCTCTTTTGACAGTGTTTTTTGTCTGAACGATCTTGCCGGTGTTGGTGTAGTTGCAGCATTAGAAGAAAACCACATGTTGGATAAGGTCAGTGTATATGGAGTAGATGCATCGCCGGATTCCAAAGCATTGATCAATGAAGGGATGATGATGGCATCTGCAGCGCAGTTCCCGTCAGAGATAGGAAGTAAAGCAGCAGATGTGATTTATAAATTACTGAATGGTGAAAGTGTTGAAAAAAATATATTAGTATCAGTAGAATTGATTACACAGGATAATGTGGAAGAATTTGGAATAGATAGATGGCAGTAAGAAATGGAGAGAGCACCATGGATGAAAACCGTTTTTCAGATTATGTTCTGGTCATTATGAAAAATCTGAATGTGATAATCATTTTGTATATTGCGGTTATTATATCTTATAGTCTTATGGGATATGTACAGGAAAATACGGCTTTGGAGTTTTTAACGAAAATACACAGAATGACGATTGAAGCATGGAAAATACCGGTTATGGCAGCATGTTTGTTTTGCAGCTGCCTGTTGCTTATGGGAATACGGAATGTGAGTGGTTCTGTGTTAATTTTGAAAGTTGGGATGGAAATAGTACTTTCTTATATGATAAGCTATTTACTGGGATTCAGCTATACGGGAATTGTATTGCTTATCCTGGCGGATACCATGAAATATTTTCCAAAATCTAAATGGAAAATTTCATTTGCCGTAGTTGTCTGTATGTTCTATTTGGTGATAGATTATGACTTCCTTTCATCAAGGTTTAATATCATATCGCTGGATACATATCTGGAATATTTTCGAAGTGATATGCGAGCTGCATTATTGGGAGTTAAAAATATTTTTAATTCACTGAATACATTCTTGTTTTTGATTTATATGGTTTTACTGGTATGGATACAGAGAAGTGAAAAAGAAAGGATTCTATGTTTAAATGAACAGTTAAATAAAACAAATGAAGAACTGCAGCAGGCGAATGTACAATTAGAGGAATATGCAAAAGAAGCGGAGAAGATGGTCGAGACGAGAGAGAGAAACCGTCTGGCTAGAGAAATACATGATACATTAGGACATGCGCTTACCGGTATTATTACCGGAATTGAGGCCTGTACGGCGTTAATGGATGTAGCGCCGGAAGCGACAAAGGAGCAGTTAAAAGCGATTGCAGAGGTAGCAAGGCAGGGAATAACGGATG
>CAZKOR010000417.1:0-2247 GCA_964554405.1 uncultured Bacteroides sp.
GAGCGTTTGGCTACGGACCAAAAGGTCGGGGGTTCGAATCCTCTAACGCACGTTGGTTGATTAGGTCGAAATTCCTTGAATTTTCAAGGGTTTTGGCTTTTTTCATGCGTGAATTTGAACCCCCTGTTTACTGTTTTATTTTGTTTCATTTTTCTAAACTACGTTTTGAATACACCTCTTTCTTAGTCTAATATCATTGTTTAGTATACTGGGATATCCCATAATGCGCAAGTTTATTTTTACACACATAATAAATTTATAAATAAATTATGAACGGTAAAATATGATAAGCTATGCACCTCTATGGGAAACCATGAAACAGAAAAACATATCAACCTATGCACTTATAAACAAATACGATTTTGATGCTCATACACTTAATGAAAAGCGTTCCAATCCCTTTCCCCCAAAAAGATTTTTCACCAATCGACATATCAATATTTCAAGTAATAACATATATCTTGATTTATTGCCTGCAATATTTGTTTAACAAAAATTCGATATAATCACTTTTGCTTAACAAACGCTGACTTGTACTATCGCCCTGAGCTTTTACTATATCACAAATTGGAACAGTCAAACGTGTCCGTTGTGCAGCACTGTTGCTTTCCATATAATTTTCAAGCACTATTTTGGCTCCGTGCCTTTTAAGGTTGCCCAAACACCAATGGGGGGCAGGTGCAGTAATATTCGGATACACATTAAAATCTTTGTCTATGAAAAACACGGGGCTGTCGCTAACATAACTGGCTGTTGAGTAATCCTGTACCAATTCTTCATATAGTGACTGTTCTGTTCTTCCAAATACATCCATAATTTTACTTTTATTGAAATGACTAAGGGTATACTTTTCCAGTAAATCCGGGATATGTTTCAAATCCTCTGGAGTTACCCGCATGTCATACAATTTTTCATTTTCTCCATCGCAGGAACCTTGATGTAAGAAAAAGGAAAACTCACCGCCAAATGACCTGCACCGTTCTTCTAAATCAAGGCGTTTTATCAGGCTTTCTATATGGATCAGTTCATCTATGTTACTTTTATTTATAAATGTTTGAATGCGTAGAGAAATCTTGTTCTTGAGCAGAATTTCAATTGACTCTAGTATTTCTGTGTATGCACCTTCTCTACCGATATAAAAATCAGTTGTTTCTTGACTTCCCCAAATAGTTAACTGGGTTTTCTGCAAGCCGAGAGAAGAAAGCCATTTCGCATATTTTTCATCCCGCACAAGTCTCCAAAAACTGATTAATTCAAAATGTTCGATTGGTTTATCAGAAAGCTGATTACAAAGACGATAAAGCTCGTGATAATTATCTCTGTAATCGGGTTCGCGATACCAATCGTAGATTTGGAAACAGTCCGTGTATAGTCTAAATTGTTCGGCTGCAAATTCAATTTCTGAAACGGACATATTTCCATTTGGTGTTGTTCCTAACCAACAATGCTTGCAACGGTTCGGACAGCCATACATATCAAGACAAACTGTAATCTCGTTAAACTTCATTTTAGCTTCTCCTCTAAACTTTTTGTTTTATTTCGATAGGCAATTCTTCTTCCGTTCAGTGCTGCAAAACCATTGTATGAAAGCCATTACTGACTCACAAGTAGAGAAAATGATTATAATTAAACTTACTACAAAAAGACGCCCGTATTACATCATACAGGCGCCTTACGATTACTATATATTATTTTTTTAATTGTACTATACGCCAGACCATATTGATTGGCCAAAACTTCTACGGAAAATCCCAATTGAAAAAGTCTTTGAATTTCCTTGTTTCTCTCTTGGTAAAATATCCGTGAACCATTAACGGCTCCCCATTCTTTTTTTGAGGAGGTCTTGGGAATATATAGGATTTCTCCCTCGACATACATTTGAAGCTCTTTCAATAGGTGTTCCGGCAATATTTCTGCTGCATTTAAATATTTCACCTTCACCGCTCCTTATTTATTTAGAATAAATAAAGTGCAGAAACAGCAGAACATATAGTTTTTTCGCCCATACAGAATTCTATATGCCTGCTATTCTGCATGGGCAAGGAAGTTCTTGGCTCCGTTTTGATACAACGCCTGTGCTTTTCGTCTCATAAAATCACTCCTCTCCTGTGAGTTTTCTTTTTCACTTATTTGCGCACAACTGGAAGTTGCCTGTTTTTCAATTATGAGGAGGCACATACCACATACCGCTGCCCCATGCGGTATCGTTGTCCAAAAGGATAGATACCAGCTTTCGATACAAATTCA
>CAZKOR010000418.1:0-2245 GCA_964554405.1 uncultured Bacteroides sp.
CATACGTATTTTGATTATATTTTCCACGCATCCGGAACGGGTGCGACACAGGCAGGACTTGTATGCGGGAAGCTTCTTTCCGGCGATAACAAAAGAAAAATTGTAGGAATCAGTATTGCTAGAGAAGAGGAAAGAGGCAGGAATGTAGTTAAGGACAGTATAAGGGAATATTTAGGGGAGCGTTTTGAAACACTTTATATGGAGGATGCATTGGTTTTTACGGATGCTTACAGATGCGGCGGCTATGGCGCCTATACGGAGGAAGTAAAAGAAACGATAGATTATGTTATGAACCGGGAGGGTATTCCGATGGACACAACTTATGTCGGGAAGGCATTCTGTGGTATGCTTGGCTTTGTAAAGGAACAAAATATAAAGGATAAGAAGATTTTGTTTATTCACACGGGAGGCGGTCCTCTTTTTTTTGATAAACTGACGGAAGCATAACACTTCCATAATAAGAATTGCGGCGTGGAAAGGTATGGTTGATTCCTATGAATATTTTGATATTGAGCGCGGGAACAAGAAATAAAATAGTACAGTATTTTAAGAAAGAAGTGGGAGCAGACGGCAAAGTGGTGGCTACTGACTGTAGTAATTTAGCGCCGGCAGTCTATGATGCGGACAAGTTCTATCTCGTTCCGAGAATTACGGCGCCGGGGTATCTGGAGCATATTCTGGAAATCTGCAAAAAAGAACAGATAGACGGTGTCTTTTCCCTGATTGACCCGGAGCTGAGTATGTTGGCTAAAGAAAAAGACAGGTTTCTGGAAATCGGTGTCACACCGATTATTTCTCCGTATGATTTGGTAGAGACATGTTTTGATAAATATAGGATGTATCAGATGTTGTGCACTATGCAGATTCCGACCGGAAAATGTTTTGTAGAAAAAGAGGCTTTTTATCAGGCGGTGGAGAAGGGAGAGATTTCCTATCCTGTTTTTATAAAGCCGGTAAAAGGAAGCGCAAGCATCAATATCAATAAAGTAAACAGTGAGGAAGAGGTAGAACTCTTGTTTACGCTGTATGATGATTTGATGATTCAGGAATATATGGACGGGCAGGAGTACGGCGCAGATGTCTATATTGATATGCTGTCGGGAAAATGTACGTCTGTCTTTGTTAAGAAAAAAGTGAAGATGCGCGCCGGAGAAACAGATAAGTCGGTATCGTTCAAAGATGAAAAATTATTTGCTATGCTGCGTGATTTTGTGGAACAATGCGGTTTTCGCGGCATGATAGATATTGATATTTTCGATATCGGCGGAACTTATTATATTTCGGAAGTAAATCCCCGCTTCGGGGGCGGTTATCCTCATGCCTATGCCTGCGGCGTAAACATGCCGAAACAGGTGATTGAAAATCTGGCAGGCAGAGAGAATGAAGTGACTATCGGAAATTATCTGGAATATATCTGCATGATGAAGTATAATGAGATTGCGATAGAGGACATGAACGGCAAACAGATTGTGCCGTAAACAAAAAAGGATATGTTATCATATGAGTAAAATATTGGTTTTAATAAACTCTTCCGGCGGATTATATGATTTTAGAAATGAATTTGTGGAATCGCTTTTACAAAAGAATGAAGTAATTGTCAGTGTGCCTGACGATGTGAAAACAAAAGAGCTGGCAGAAGAGGGCTGTAAGATAATCACGACGCCGATTAACCGCAGGGGTATCAATCCGATAGAGGATTTGAAGCTGTGCCTAACATATCGTAAAATGATGAAAGAACTGAAACCGGATTTGATTATTACTTATACAATCAAGCCGAATATTTACGGCGGGTTTTGCGCAGGCAGAATGAAGATTCCTTATATTGCGACGATTACCGGACTTGGCGGTGCTTTTGACCGAACCGGCTTGTTTTTGCAGTTAATTATCCATATGTATCGCGCGGGACTGAAAAAGGCAGAATGCGTGTTTTTTCAAAACGCAGAAAATAGAGGTATCTTTCAAAAGTTTGGCATTGCCGGAAAAAAGGACAGACTTGTCATGGGTTCCGGTGTCAGCTTAAAGCATCACAGCTATGAAGAATATCCGAAGCGGGAGGAAACGCATTTCCTGTTTGTAGGGCGTGTGATGAAGGAACGGGGGATTTTGGAGTTTTTAGGTGCAGCGCAGGCGCTGCATAGCGATAATGTTTTTTTTGATATTCTTGGGTATTGTGACGAAGATTATCAGGATATGCTGGAAGAATTAGAGAAAAAAGGCGTGATACATCAGTTGGGATTCCATACGG
>CAZKOR010000419.1:0-2231 GCA_964554405.1 uncultured Bacteroides sp.
GTATGCTTCCGGGATTTTCCATAATAATACTGTCAGCATCCTTCTTAATAACAATACCACGCGGCAAATAAAAATCCGTATTCACAAGGCAATTTGCAAGTGCCTCTCTGATTGCCTTATGCACGGGCGTATCATCAATCCTCACTGCTCCCTCCAGTTTAAAAGGTATTTTAACATCCTTTACCAGCTTTCCATACACTCTGAAAAAGAAATCAAACAGATTGCCTGTCCAATCTCCAGAACCGGACTGCAGCCGGTCTGTCCATCGTATTGACGGATCCAGCAGTTCCCTAAAATCAAGAAAATACTCCGGATATTCATACAAAATTTTATACTCATCTCCAAACATCAAAAGTCCTGCTGCTGTTGGATGTAATTTACCATCAGCACTAAGCACTCTTGCTGCCCCGATTCGCTCTAAATAGTCCTCATCTTTCAACTGCTCCCAGACATGCTCGCGCCGATACGCCATATGACGATTTCGATACGCATGTACCGTTTCCATATTAAGTACATTAATCTGCATGTTTTCAAGGATTTTCATATCCATGGTGTCTTCCGTCTGATCACGGAGCATTGATTTCACTTCATCTGGTGTACAATGATAATCTCCCTCCCAATTTCTTCGAAAAGTTCCTCCGAACAGGTCGTCATTGATATATACAGGTTTTTGCTCCCGCTTCGCTTCCGGAACATAAATAACCATTATCGTATCCTGATTCATTTGATATGTCTGTACATCACTATCCGTCAAAAGATTAGCACTCACTTTTTGCCTGTTATTAATCATATTCCAAAAATCTCTGCGCAGCTTATTCTCATCCTGTAATCCCGTTGTATACCAGCTGCCGTCTTCATTTTCTGCAACACCAAGAATAATCACTCCACCATAACAATTGGCATATGCAGAATATGTGCTCCATAAAGAATCCGGCAAGCCGCCTTTGGCTTTCTTGACTTCCCTTCTATTGTCTTCTTTATATTTGTTAAATTGAGTCAAATCAAACATCCGACACCTCCTAAACCGCCAGAAGCAAACTTGTCTCCACCTGACATTTTATAATTGATATAACCGCCGGTCCACTCGTGCTAGTTGGGTTGAAATATGTTATAGCATCTATCATAATATCACCTATATCAATAATTATTCTATGATAGTAATGGCATTCCTATATTATTATGCAGTATTTTTATTGAAAGAGCAATAAATTTCATTAGAATATGAAACAGGATGATTTCTCTGCTCCTTAATCTCCATCCCAGATACAATCAGGTCTCATTTTAGCCAGTGCCATCAATTGATATAATGGCTTTATGGCATTGGCTGCTGTATCCATCCAGTAATCACTCGTATCACCTTCACTTACTTCAAACTCTATTTCTTCTTTTCTTACCGGCATAGTTTTATTCATTACAGCAATGATACCCTCTATCTCATTTCCATTCTTGTCATAATAGATTGTTTTATTTCTTTTCGTTCTAATCCACTCTCCCTTTTTCTTATATTTATCATTCAGAGAAGCAATCATCTTTTCCAACATCAAAATACTGTCAAAGCCTGACACTCCATAAATAGCCCGAATTCCATCCTCTCCATAAATTTCATAGTAATAGTGCCCATAATAATATGTAATATTCAAACTTGCCTCTGTATTTAATGCCGGTGTAAATGTTCCACTTTCCGGATGATAATCCGCCCGATATGTTCCACCATGCATTAAATGTCCCGGAACCTCCGCTGTCTCTCCTGTCACAGGGTCTTTTAAATAAATATCGTAACTCATAAATCATCCTCCTGTTCTTCGTACATCTCTTTATAAAACATAACATAATCCGTTATGATTTCCGGATATTGATAATAAAACTTTCTACAGACCCTTTTAAATAAATTCAGCATTTCATTACTTATGCACACAGATACCAACCCATCTAAAACATTTTCAAGTTCTTTTTCCTCTACTGCTCTTCCAGAACAAATTTCATCCACAATAGGTTTGTATACTAAAAATGCCTGCCTATTTAAACTTTTCATGCTTTCCACTATAGAATCTATCATTTCTTCCATACTTTCTTTCACAAAAAATCCTCCTACTATTTACAGACAATGAAAAACACCTGCATATAATAAGAGGATAAGCTAAAATATTCTTTTTGTCATTGGACGGATAGTCCAATCGTAAGCGCTAAATAAAACGGCGGCTTTAATCAGCCCGTCGAGAACTTTATAATGG
>CAZKOR010000420.1:0-2229 GCA_964554405.1 uncultured Bacteroides sp.
TCTAACGCCTTGACAATTTCCGCATATAAAGCTGTGCCGCCGTTAGCCCATATAATTTTCATGAGCTCAAATTCATAATCTGATATTTGCTGCATTTAAATCACCATGCCTTTCTCTCAGCCTGTAAATTTATGTGGATTACATTTTGTACTCTACAGACAGGATAACATCTTGTAATCCAGATGTCAAGTTTTTTTTATTTTGATGCAAAAATGATGCAATTCTGATGCAACTTTGATGCATGGGGGTGTTACCATAGTGTAGAAAATAAATTTTTCGCAGGCTGAGAGAAAGGCATGGGATAGAATGAGAGAAAGTAAAATGATACAAATTGCGGCGGTGGTTTTGATTAGCCTCTTTATAGCATCGTGTGGAAAAGATACGCTGACAGATAGCGAGAATGAGATTAATCCGGCAGATGAAACAGAAGCAGAACTGGCGGCAGAACCTGAACAGGAGACAGAGCAGGCAGCAGAACCGGAGAAGTCTTTGCCGGATAACCTCGTTGAAATATATACAACAGAGGATATCAAATATGTTGACGAGGTAATACCCGCGCAGTATACGGATGATTTGTCGCTTTTGACGGATATGAAATATACGAACAGTACATATGTTTATCAGGACGGCAAGGTGTATTACCGCAGATACCATGCGGATTCCTATGAAGAGACGGCATTGGGGGCCTCATATGATTACCATCCCATTCCCGGAACAAAAAAGGAAATTGTCTGTGTAGATGCAGACGGAGTAGAAACGGTATTGTTTACTGATGAGGGATATGGTGATATTTATCTTGTTGATAACAGATTTTATATGACAGATGGAAAACAATACGAAAAGGATGGAAATATTTATACGGAAGAACATCTATACTCTGTAGATATGCAGGGAAATGACAGAATTGACTATGGGAATGGCGAAATTCTTGTTGTTGATAAGGAGCGGAATATTATTATTATGCAAGTATATGAAGATGATGACACCAATTATTATGTCATGAATTATGAAACAGGAGAGAAAAAGCCCTTGTTATACGAGCCTGATGAGCATTTTTATTTCAATATTGAAGGTTATCAGGATGGATGGCTTTATTATGAGAATGGGGAGAGTGATTTCAGCAGGCTGTGTGCGGTTTCCATAGAGGGAAAAGAGAAAGAAATCATAACAGTTACGTCGAATAAAAGTCTTAATAATGAAATTAGCTATCATGAGAGCATATTGGATTTCAAAGTGGATGAGGACAGGATTTACTTTATTTATGGCGGCTATGATGGAACTGCCAGAGGATTTCAGGGAGGAACGCTGATTAGTGTCAAACCGGATGGTACGGATTATAAGGCAATCAATGTGCAGGATGATAATTTTTACATAAGCCACGACAAGGGAAAGACATTGGTATATTTCCCACGTTATGATGATGATATAATTAGAGCCGATGGTTCGGAAGAGTATGATATGCTGGTGTGGGACGTGGATGCGGATATGTGCTATTGTTCCGATTTTTCAACGTTTATTCTGTCTTCCTATAAAAGAAGAATCGGTTTGATGTGGCATTATTATCCTGCGGATAAGGGCGTTTTATGCAGCAGAACCCCCGATATGCACCCGTTGATAGATAAAACAGACATTTATGCGATACCGGGTGACTCCGGTAAAATTGTCAGGGTTGTAATGGATATAGAACAATATGTTGCCAAATGGAAAGGGAAAGACATCGATAAAGTAGAATATGATGATTTCTATTTTGCAGACGGCGTGCTATACTTTAAGGCAGAATACAGTGCTTACGACAGGGATACTTCTATCGGCTGGCGGGACAGTTATCGCAGACTGCATACCGATATTTACAGACTGAAAATCGGAGAGAGTAAGGCGGAGGTTTTGTATTCGTATTAGACCATGATATAGAATTATAGGAGCAGTAATTATGAGTACAGTTGTAAAAAGGGGTTATTCTCCAAATGACCCAAAAGAGTTCGGCGGCGAAGCCGTTGATATATTGCTTAAAGCAGGGTGGGACGTACAGTATTTATTGAATCAGGGATACCCTGTCAAAGGAGCAACCACATTCGTAGGAAATCATTATCTGCTGTCCGAACGGCAGAGATTAGCATTGGCAAGGGCTGTTTCTTCGGATGAAAGCCTTGCACTAAGGAAAAATAAGGAAATAAAAAGTATTCCCCCTGAAAGTGTGGTTTATATTGATGGATTTAATACTATCATTAC
>CAZKOR010000421.1:0-2218 GCA_964554405.1 uncultured Bacteroides sp.
CAGCTTTCACCACTTCACGAAGATTGTGAGGTGGAATATTTGTAGCCATACCTACTGCAATACCAGTGGTTCCATTAACTAATAAGTTCGGATAACGGCTGGGCAGAACAACAGGTTCTTTCTCCGTATCATCAAAGTTAGGCACAAAATCAACTGTATCTTTGTTGATATCCGCAAGCAGTTCCATAGAAATTTTACTTAAACGTGCTTCCGTATAACGCATTGCGGCAGCGCCGTCACCGTCTACGGAACCGAAATTTCCATGACCGTCTACTAACGGATAACGAGTAGACCATTCCTGCGCCATATTAACAAGCGCGCCATAAATGGAGCTATCTCCGTGAGGATGATATTTACCCATCGTATCACCGACAATACGCGCACTTTTTCTATGCGGTTTGTCAGGACCGTTATTCAATTCAATCATAGAGTATAAAACTCTACGCTGTACAGGCTTTAGACCATCTCTTACATCAGGAAGCGCTCTTGCCGCAATGACGCTCATTGCATAATCAATGTAAGAATCTTCCATTTTTTTCTTCAAGTCTACTTCTTCAATTTTATCAAAAATACGGTCATCCATTTTTAATACCTATATCTTTCTTTTATATGTCAAGATTCTTCACAAATTTCGCGTTTTCCTCAATAAAAATACGGCGCGGTTCTACTTTATCACCCATTAATGTATTAAAAGTAAGATCTATTTCAGATTCTTCTTCTTCATTAATGTTGACACGAAGTAAAATTCGTTTTTCCGGATCCATAGTAGTATCCCAAAGCTGGTCTGCGTCCATTTCTCCAAGACCTTTGTAACGCTGTATTTTATTATTCTGATCTCTTCCTACTTCGGCAAGAATCTTATCCAGTTCTTCATCACTGTAGGCATACCATGTCTGTTTATTTTTTTCCAGTTTATATAACGGAGGTTTTGCCAGATAAACATGTCCCTGCCTGATAAGCTCCGGCATAAACCGATAAATAAATGTAAGCATCAACGTTGCAATATGCGCCCCGTCTACATCGGCATCTGTCATAATGATAATTTTATTATAACGAAGCTTTGTAATATCAAAATCATCATGAATACCTGTACCAAATGCAGTAATCATAGCTTTGATTTCTTCATTCGCATATATTCTGTCAAGTCTTGCTTTTTCTACATTTAAAATTTTTCCGCGAAGAGGTAAAATAGCCTGTGTCGCACGGCTTCTCGCCGTTTTTGCAGAACCGCCGGCAGAATCTCCCTCTACAATGTAAATTTCACAGTTTTCCGGATTTTTATCGGAACAATCTGCCAATTTTCCGGGTAAAGAAGAACCTTCTAATGCTGTTTTACGACGTGTCAAATCTCTTGCTTTTCTTGCCGCTTCTCTTGCGCGCTGCGCCAAAATAGATTTTTCACAGATAACTTTTGCTACAGCCGGATTCTGCTCCAGAAAATAAGTAAGCTGTTCACTTACAATACTGTCAACGGCGCCTCTTGCTTCGGAATTACCAAGCTTTTGTTTTGTCTGTCCTTCAAACTGCGGGTCTTCAATTTTAATACTGATAATAGCCGTAAGTCCCTCACGAATATCATCACCTGAAAGATTTTCTTCACTTTCTTTTAACAACTTATTATTTCTGGCATAATCATTAAATGTTTTTGTCAAAGCATTTTTGAATCCTATTAAATGAGTGCCGCCTTCAGGTGTATTAATATTATTAACAAAAGTATAAACACTTTCATTATAAGAATCATTATGCTGCATTGCTACTTCAACATAAACATTATTTTTTGTACCTTCAAAGTACATAATCTGCTCATATAAAGCATCTTTGCTCTTATTTAAATAAGTAACAAATTCTTTGATACCGCCTTCGTAATGAAACTCTTTTGTCTGTTCCATTCCTTCTCTTTCATCAGAAAGAATAATTTTAAGACCTTTTGTTAAAAAAGCCGTTTCCCGAAGTCTTGTTTTTAATGTCTTATAGTCATAAACAGTATCTTCAAAAATAGTTGCATCCGGTTTAAAATGAATCCTTGTACCGGTCTTGTCCGGTTCACAATCACCCACAACTTTAAGAGGATAACAAACATGTCCTCTTTCATAACGCTGTTTATGAACTTTTCCATTTTCATAAACTTCCACTTCAAGCCAGTCGGAAAGCGCATTTACAACAGAAGCTCCTACACCGTGAAGACCTCCTGATACTTTATATCCTCCACCGCCGAATT
>CAZKOR010000422.1:0-2205 GCA_964554405.1 uncultured Bacteroides sp.
TACTTTTTTCAGGCAGAATTAGTAAAAATTGAATAATGTGTCAAATTCGGGAAAGACTAAAAGAAACTGATAGGATAACAGGAGGCAGAGTTTGAATCATGAATATGAGAAGAAATAGAAACGGAATAAGGAAAGAACGAATCATTATGCTGGCGTCATCAGCATTGGTACTGACTGCGCTTACGGTAACCGGAGTGTTTGTCAGAAGAAACCGTCAGACCGAGGAGAAAGGTAATGTGGTAGATTTCAGTGTCATTGAAAGCAGTGTGCGGGAAAATTCGGAGAATATCATACCTGATGAAGACTTGGACACGTTGTTTGCGGAAGTGGGAACGGATGATTTAGATTATGACCCGTATTTTCAGGAAGCAAATTCCGGGCATGTGGAAAATCCCGGATTGACACAGAGCAAGAAGACGGCAGAAACCGAAGCAGATGAAGAATCAGACGAATTAGAGCAGGAGTCCGGCAAAACATCAAAGAAGCAGGACAAGCAGACGAAAGAAACAAAAACAGACAGCGATGGAAGTAAAGAGGGTATGTTTGATGAGTCAGAAGAGACGATATCAGAAGAGCCGAACGCATCTGAAGCTCTTGCAACAACGGTACAGCCGATATTGAATTTCGGGGATGAGGATCAATTGGTATGGCCGATTGTAGGAGATATTTTAATTAATTACAGTATGGATAAGACTGTTTATTTTTCAACGCTGCAACAGTATAAATACAATCCGGCTATCGTGATTTCCGCAACTGTGGGAGAGTCTATTGCGGCTGCGGCGGAGGGCAGGGTAGTTTCTGTCTCTTACGACAGGGAGCTTGGTAATACGGTAGTGATGGACTTAGGAAATCAATATGAATTGACTTATGGACAGCTTGACAATATTACCGTGAGCGAGGGCAGTTATGTTGTAACCGGAGATATTATCGGCAGTGTTGCCGCACCCACAAAGTATTACAGTACAGAGGGCGCAAATGTATACTTTAAACTGACTAAAAACGGAGAGCCGATCAATCCGATAAGTAAACTCAGATAGAGGAGTAGCATAGATGCTGACAATTGTTCACGGAAATATAAAAACAATGGCGCAGGCATATTATCAGGATGGATTTTTGCAGATAGAAAACGGCAAAATTACCGCTGTCGGGGACATGAAAGACTGCCCTGTGGAAAAAGGCGGCAGCGGTATTCTTGATGCAAAAGGAAATCTGGTGATGCCCGGCATCGTAGAAGCGCATTGCCATATGGGAATTACCGAGGAAAAGAAAGGGATGGAGGGAGATGACTGCAATGAAAATGTAGAGCCAATCACGCCCTGGCTGCGTGCCATTGACGCCATTAATCCGATGGATGCGGCGTTTGATGATGCCCTGCGGGCAGGCATTACCTCCGCAATGGTAGGACCGGGAAGTTCTAATGTGGTGGGTGGACAATTTGCTTTCATCAAAACGCATGGCAGATGTATCGATCATATGATTGTCAAAGCGCCCGCTGCTATGAAAGTTGCTTTCGGGGAAAATCCTAAAGTGAATTTTTCGGGACAGAATGTATCTCCGGCAACCAGAATGGCAATTGCGGCAATGCTGCGACAGGAACTTTTTCAGGCAAAAGCATATCAGAAGAAGCAGCAGGAAAATCCCAATCAGGAAAAAGATTTTCGATACGAGTGCTGGATTCCGGTTTTGGAGGGAAAGATTCCGTTAAAAGCACATGTGCATCGTGCGGATGACATTTTAACCGCTATCAGGATTGCGAAAGAATTTGGTTTATCCATGACCCTTGACCATTGCAGTGAGGGACATCTGATTGCGGAAGAAATCAAGGAGAGCGGATTCCCTGCGATTGTCGGACCGGATATGGCAAGCAGAAATAAAATTGAAGTGCAGAATATGGCATTTAAAACGGTAGGTATTTTGAATCAGGCGGGAGTTCGTACGGCTATTACAACAGACCATCCGGTGTCAATGATACAATTTCTGCCCATTTGTGCAGGGCTTGCGGTAAAATCGGGTCTGGACATGGAAGAGGGACTTCGCTCAATTACGATAAATTCGGCCAGGATTTGCGGTGTTGCAGACCGGGTCGGCAGTCTGGAAGTAGGAAAAGATGGAGACGTTGCCATTTTTGACGGCAATCCGCTGGAAGTATTTACTAAGGCGCTATATACAATTATAGAGGGAAAAATAGTATATCATGATGAAAAC
>CAZKOR010000423.1:0-2199 GCA_964554405.1 uncultured Bacteroides sp.
AGTCACGCCATTTATACTCCGCACCGAGATCTATTGCCGTACCGAATCCGTTGAGCCAAGCAGTGGTGTGTCGCCGAACAGACAATTGGAAACTATTATTGGGGTAGTAATTTTATCATACGCGATTTGGACATATTGAGGAAATTTGGCAGACTGGATTTTGATTTGCCTGTTCTCATACAGTGAGAATATCCCGACTCTGAACGAAATTTACTATGTTGCGTTCAATATTGGCGGATAATTTCTTCAGTTACTCCCACAATAATCATCTTCTTTCTATTGACTTCTATGCTTACTATTACACACATATACGGCGTGAAAGTCAATTTATATCTCTGATTAGTCAAATTGGGCAGACAATGTCTACCCAATTTACATCGTAACCCAATATTTAGATTTCTACAAATATAGTAATGGTTACCGTCTCCTGTCAATCCCGGACGTCCTGTAGTATTCCGATTTATCCTCGTACATCCGCGCCTCAGCCGTCGCCATCACAACGTTTATCCCGGCTGTGGCATCACTCCTCCAGTCAGCGCCCAGCGCTATATTGACGGAAAATTCCGGCATGATTTTTCTTAACCTTAATAATCTCTCCTGAAATTCCGACTCTTCAATGCCCGTACAGATAGCCAAAAGCTCGTCGCCTCCGATACGGAACAGTTTGTAGTCGTCTCCGAAAGCCGCCTTCATACACTCACAGGCGGAAAGAATCAGACGGTCTCCCGCCGCATGCCCCTCTGCATCATTCACCCGCTTCAATCCGGTGATATCACCATAGACAATTCCGACACTCTCATCAGAGCGCATATTCTCCATATACTTCACCATGGCGTAACGGTTTCCAAACTGAGTGAGCTGATCAAGATATGACATCTGCTGCAGACTCCTGACCAAATTCCTCTTTTTGAACATGCATTCTATGAAGTGTCCCATAATCTGCAGCATATTGGATGTATAGTTCAAAGCTTCTGCCGGAGGGTTATCTACCCCGTAAAACCCAATCACCCTGCCGTCCTCATGCAGCGGTACCAGCGACACGGAATAGATGTTCTTCCGTTTCAATATCTCATATTGAAGCGGGTTCTCTGTCTTGATATCTTCGATATCCCTGATTGTCACGCACTTGTCTTCTGCAAAGTTACGGTACCATCCCTCGCAAACTTCCGGCGGAAGATTCTGTAGATTATCCTTTTCTGAGCTCACGCCGCTTGCGACCCACTCGTAAGTGTTATCGTCGTTGCCCTCCGCATTTTTCTCAAAAATATAAACTCTCTCACAACCCAATGCCTTTCCCATATATTCTATCGCGATCTTAATAGAAACATGCGGGTCGGAGGCCTGCAAAGCAGTTCTCAGTGCTTCATTTATCAGAGCTTCCCTGTTCTGATAATCATGAATGTGCTCGTTTTGTTTCGTATCCGTGCTGATATCAACGGCAATCTCTACGCGCAGCCTTCTGCCATCCATCTCTATCATGGTGTCCTTCACCAACGAATGCTTATTATAAACGGGATTGTAGTAGCGCCACTCTTTGAACTGTCCCGGAACAAGCTCTTTATTATTGCAAATCTCACAGGGGACCGAAGTGTTCTGCAGCACTTCGTAGCACTTTTTTCCCTTCGTGTCTTCTAATGAGGTAAGTCCACAGATGGAAAGCGCCCTTTTATTCATATAGATAAATTCATATGTATCCATGTCCGAAACATAGACCAGTTCATTCATATTCTCAAAGAATTCCCAGATTTTTTCCATTTATATTTCCTCGTTAACAATTTCAGTAGAGTGTATAATACATTGTTATTATACTACAAAAACAGTGTACTCTGCAATGAAAGTCGTAATTTGAGGTAACGGCGTGCTATTTGACGCTTACGCATAAAATATCAAGGCTTGTGTTCGTAGGCTTCCATGACATATAAAAAGTATCGAAATCATGTTGATTTTTTCTCCTGGAATGCTCTGATTTGCCGCCAAAAGTAGTAGGAATTGGGGGAGTTTTACTACTGTGGTATTATAGCATAAATCCGCCCATTGTGGTATAGGGGATATAAATGAATACATTGCCCTGCTGAATCAGGGTTCAGAGTATTATTTCTTTATTCAATCAACGGTATATCTATATCCTTCATAATCTCTCATTACTTGCCATTTCAAACATTTCCGTAGATCGAATTTTATACTGCTCATGCAAAACCT
>CAZKOR010000424.1:0-2194 GCA_964554405.1 uncultured Bacteroides sp.
TTTCTATTTCCTCAATAGACGGGAGACTGCTTTGCAACTCTTCCGGCAAGGACTGTGTAATCTGATTTTTCCATTCCGCAACACCAATCGGATTTTGATACCCAGCTAAAGAATACTCAACCACTGTTTGATTCTTTCCTTTGACCAGTAAAAGTCCAATAGTAGGCTTATCATCCGGGTGTCTTAAAATGTCATTAACCACATTTTGATACATATTAAGCTGACTAATGAATCCCGGTTCAAAGTCGCAGGCCTTCAACTCAATTACAACATAGCAGCGTAATTTTAAGTGATAAAACAAAAGATCAATGTAAAAATCCTGACCACCAACCTCCAAGTGTACCTGTCTGCCAACAAATGCGAATCCCTGTCCAAGTTCCAATAGAAACTTCTGTATATGCTCAGTCAGTTTCTGCTCAATTTCCACTTCCCGCCTCGGCATATCTGTTCCTAAAAAATCAAACAGATAGGGATCTTTAAATATCTGATTTGCCATATCAGAATCTAAGGGAGGCAATGCAACAGGAAAATTATTCACACTTTTCCCGCTGCGCTCCATCAATCCACTCTGAATCTGTAATTCCAGAATTGTACTGCTCCACCCATTTTCGATTGCTTTCTGTGCATACCAGATACGGCTTTCCTGACTATCAAGTTTATCTAACAACATACGGTTTGTCCGCCACGGTATTTGTGCCACAACCCGTTGCACAATTTCATAATTCGGCCAACACTGGGCAAGTTTACGCATATACTTGATGTTTCGAGGAGAAAAACCGGACATTTCCGGAAACGCATCCTTCAAGTCTTTTGCCATACGGTCTATGACCTTTGTTCCCCATCCCTCTTCTTCCTGTTTTGCTAAAATAGCCCTGCCGATATTCCAATAAAGGCAGATCATACTGGCATTGGCATTCATTACAACAGAAACTCTTTGCTTCTGAATTTCACTTTTAATTTCTTCTATGAACTCCAAATAACTGTCACCCATTTCGGAAAAATTTGGAGCAACCGGAAAGATTACTCCCTCTTTATCTTTTCCCATGCGCTTTTGATTATCCATATGTATTCTCCTTTGCCTTTCTTCCATATTTTCGGCTTTAGTTTGGACACTATTATCACGATTATTATATCTCGTGACTGTGCTGCTTGCAATATAGGCTTCTATTCTTTCTCCAATAATTCCACTTTATTTTCCATGTCGATTTTTGTGTCGGGCATATCTCCAATATCTAAATCCGCTGCGTACTTTTCAATCAGATTAGCAAGTAGATCTGCCAGTCCGCTCCATTCATCCAACATGATATTTTCTATTTATTCTTTACCACTTTCAAATAAGTTTTTTTCATTCAGTTCCCTCCTTCTGCACGCAAAAAAGGGCAGCATAAACTAAAGTGTTTATAACTGCCCTAACGCTGTATTTAGTATCTGATTTTTATCATCTTAAAGATTGCAGATCCCCTGCTATGCCCACACATTTTTTTCATAAATTCATATACAAGTGGCCGGCCATTACTCTGCCCACATCGAAATCGCACCGTCATCTTTGTGACCGAGATTTCAAGATTTCTCCGAAATCTGGAAATCATTATCACAAATATGCTTCATCGCCCCGCACACTTGCTGTGCATTTCGTCAGGTTCTTATCGCTCCGTGCTTTTGCTTTTTCATTCCAAAGCAGGCACATCATGGCGCACTTACTTAGTGGCTACACATATCCTCACGTCCTGTATGTGATACAATATTCAGTTTTTATCTGCTATGTCTGTCAGTCCAAAAGCATATAAGAACAATATGCCCACACAGAGATTATAAAGAAGAAATGTCCCCTATGGGTACCTTTCTTAAAATATTTTATATGGCATCATTGTAAATGATAAATATGCAAAAAACCTGCCTATTTAAAAAAGTTTTTTAAAAAATTTTGACATTAACGCCTATATGGTTTTTGGACAGACTGCCTATGCAGCCTAAAAACCGCAAACTCCCTATGGAAAGTTTGAAGTGGCATAGCAAGCACTGCCTGTGTCATGACACATGGACGAATAGCAAGCATTGCCTGTGGACGTCCACAGGCAAAATTTATCCAAGTTTGTCCTAAACGGAAACTATAAAAAATTGGCTTGCAGAGGGCATATCCCCGACCCCCTTTGTATAAAAACCCGTAGTTTTTTGGTAACGAAAAAGGTGTATC
>CAZKOR010000425.1:0-2184 GCA_964554405.1 uncultured Bacteroides sp.
TGCCGGGATGCAGTGATTTCACTGAGGCGTTCAAAGACAAAGAGTTGTTTGACTTTTTAAGTTCTTTTCGTAAAAACAGCAGCTTTGCGATTGGCGCAATCTGTTCGGGACCACTGTTTTTGGCTCGCGCAGGGGTTTTAGCCGGCAAAAAGTTTACGGCATCTATCTATATGGATTTATTTGATTTCTGCCCGTTTCTGGAGCGTGAGAATTATGTGGCGGCTCCGCTGGTGGTGGCAGACAATATTGTGACTGCAGGAGGGAGCAATTTCAATGGTTTTGCAGTTGAAATGGCTCATTTGCTGGGCTTAGAGTGCCCTGACCGTATTCTCAGCGGTTACATGGATTCATGGACAAAAGAAGATTACGAAGCTTACCTTCCGGAAGAGGCTGTTGAGGAAACAAAAGCGATGTTTACGGGACTATAAGTTTTCTGTAAATCCCCATGTGAATTTTATTGCACGTTACATATGATAATAGTTATAATATGATTAGTAATTTGATAAAAGAAAAAGCTTGGAGTGTACGAAATGCTAGAAGTAGATAAGCAGAAAGCATTAAATCAACTGCTGTTAAAATTACAGGAGGCTGAATATTCTGTAATTACTGAAGGAACTATATCCGCAGATGAATTAGAGCAAGAGTTGGGTGGAGAGTAGCCAATGTTAAAGGCAGTATTTTTAGACTTTTACGGCACAGTAGTGCATGAAGACGGAGAAGTCATCAAGAAGATAACGGATGTTATCATGAAATCCGGCAGTGTTGATGATAGAAGTAGAATAGGAACATTTTGGTGGAATGAATTTCAGACAATGTTTAGGAACGCCTATGGGGAAACATTTGAAACACAGAGAGCGTTAGAATATAAATCTTTGGAAAAAACGTTAAGAGAATTTAAGTCAAATGCAAATCCAACAGAACTGAGTGAGATGATGTTTGCACATTGGGTAAAACCGCCGATTTTCGGGGAGTCAAAAGAATTTTTTAAAACATGTCCCGTACCAATCTATATTGTTTCTAATATAGATACAGCCGATATAGTAAGCGCTTTGGAATATCATGCACTAAAACCGGCAGGAGTCTTTACAAGTGAAGATGCAAAATCATATAAACCACGAAAAGAGTTATTTCAACTCGCGCTTCAGAAAACGGGATTAAAAAGTAATGAGGTAGTTCATATCGGAGATTCATTAAGCAGTGATGTAAAGGGCGCGGGTGCATTAGGCATTGGTACAATATGGGTAAACAGGTCAAATAGAGAAGTTCCTGCCGGTGTTATTGCGATAGGGAATCTTCTTGAGGCATTTAATACGGATTATTTTAAGTGATGTAGTAGTTTTGCCGATTGAAGTTGATGCCGGATACAGAGATTCCGAAAAAGAAAGGAAATCATATGAGAATGTTATGTATAGCAGCTTCTAATATTTATAGAAGCGGAGCAGAAAGTGTATCCTTAAAGATTTGCGGAGTGATTTCACAGATATTAAAGGAGAAAGGCATATCATGCGAAATTCTGGATTTAAGAGATTACGATTTATCACCCTGTGTTGGATGCGGCGGATGCTTTGATAGCAGGAGATGCTGTAGAGACACCGCATTTAATGAAATATACAATAAAATAGTGACTGCAGAGGGTATCTGCTTTGTTTCGCCGCACTACGCACCGATTCCGGCTAAGTTGAGTATGCTGTTGGAGAAAATGGAAGAGATTACATTCCTGCATTGGTGGAAGGACAATACATATCAGTCAGAAGTGCATTGTTTGCCTGCGGTAATTATTTCTCATGGCGGCGGAGCCGACTGGGCATTATTAAGTTATAAGGCAATGGTGAATGATACAATTGCCAATGCGTTAGATACAATTCAGTGCAGAGTCGTTCCATATGATTCTGAATGGACTACCGGAATTTCACTTCCGGTGGATACTGTAGACGAGGAAGAAAGTATTTTCCCGATTCAAAAGTATGACTGGGAGAAGATAAGAAAGAAGCTTGAAAAATATATGGGGATAATGATGCAGGAAATCCAATCCTAAATTTTAGAATCGGAGAAAGAACAATGTGTAGTTGCGTTGTATATGAGAGGATTGAATTAGGTAGATGGCATTATTGTTAAGTTGATTTAAATAATAAGCATTCCTATAGAGGATGAAATTTGAACTTTGAAAAAATAAAATCTCCCCGT
>CAZKOR010000426.1:0-2174 GCA_964554405.1 uncultured Bacteroides sp.
TAAGCATTCCTATAGAGGATGAAATTTGAACTTTGAAAAAATAAAATCTCCCCGTATGATGTATATGAGTTTAGCGACTTAATACATCAGAAAACAAAGGAGATTTTATAGCAATGAAAGTAAAGTACGAAGACCGCCTGAAACAAAAAGTAATCGCAATCACAACAGACACCCTTGTAGTCGGCGTAGACATCGCCAAGAACTACCAGTGGGTGAGGTTTGTTGATTTCAGAGGCATAGAACATAACCGTGCCCTAAAATTTAAAAACAGCAGAGGCGGCTTTGAGACTATCTTAGCAAGAATCCGGGAGATATGCAAGGAAGAAGATTTTGCAAAAGTAGTTGTTGGGATGGAGCCGACAGGACATTACTGGAAAGCGTTTGCAAACTTTCTGGGAAAGCAGGATGGGATCAGAGTTGTTCTTGTGAACCCGTATGCGACAAAACAGGCAAAAGAACTGGATGACAACAGCCAGACAAAATCGGATAAAAAGGACGCGCTTACGATTGCGAAGCTGGTGAAGGATGGAAGGTATTTTGAACTGTACATGCCTCACGATGTCTATGCAGAACTCCGGGGGCTGTCCACAATCAGGAGCGGATTAAATAAGCGAAAAAGCGCATTGAAGAATACGATCACGGCAGTGATGGATGAATATTTCCCGGAATACACAAGAGTGTTCAAACTTCCTCTTTGCGGCAAAGCATCCCGGCATATATTAAAGACCTGTCCATTCCCCAAATTTATCAGGGAATTGGGTGAGGAGGGTGTCACAGAGGAGATAAAAAAGGCGGTAAAGAAAACTGTTGGGAGGAAGAAAGCAGGGCAGCTTGTAAAGACCGCAGAGGATTCCATAGGGGTGGATTACGGAGAGGAAGCGGCAAGGCTGAAACTGCGGCTGATGCTGGAAGAACTGGAACTGCTGGAGAAGCAGGCAGAGGAACTGGAAGGTAAGATGGCGTCAGTGTTGAAAAAGACAGACTATGCGGAGTTTCTGTTAAGCATAAAAGGAATCGGCATTGTGACGCTGGCGGTGTGTCTGGGGGAACTTGGCGATCCGACCCGGTTTGACAGTCCGCGTCAGATGAGCCGTATGGCAGGATATAACCTTGTAGAGGACAGTTCCGGCAAAAATAAAAGCGGGACAAAAATATCCAAACGGGGGAGGAAGAATCTGCGCAGTGTACTATATCAGATGGCGCTGACGATGGTTGCCACGAATGATGAAATGAAACAGCTGTACCATTATCTGAAAACGAGAGAAAAATCCCCCCTGCGGAAGATGCAGGCTCTCATAGTAGTGAGCAAAAAGATACTGGTGATCATCCATACACTTGCAAAGAAAAAGGAAAGCTATGACCCGGATAAGGTATTCGGATATGTACGCAGGGAGCAGTTAAAAGAGGCTGCCTGAGAATAGAGAAAGCCGGTAATGGCGCGGGGACAAGGAGGTTTTCTCCATCAGCCCAAAGAGGCAGCATTTAAGCACAAGACTGCCCCGTGCCTTTATCCATAAAGCAGAATGAAGGAATGTCAGGGCAAAGACCCAGTGAGAACTGATAGGGTAAGTGTATGGATATACATCGGCAGAACAACATCACCAATCATTCCATCCATTTATGGATGATGAGATAAAAGTTTAAAAATATATCGGGAGATATATTGACAAATTTCAAATATTGAGATAGGTGAAAATTATGAGTGAATTAATGAGATTTGATGAGGAATACAGAAGTTGGATACTGGAACTCGGAAATAGGTATAAAACAAGTCAGATCAAGGCTTCTATTCGTGTGAATAACGAAATGCTGATGTATTATTGGTCCGTAGGGAAGGATATTACGGAAAGACGTGCTGATAGTAAATGGGGAAATAAATTTTTTCACAATATGAGCATGGATATGGCAGATATGATTCCTAATGCGAAAGGATTTTCTCCAACAAATTTACGTTATATGATGCGGTTTTATGCTCTCTTTAAGGATATTGAAATTGTTCCCCAACTTGGGGAACAATTGTTGGAAAATGTTGGAAATGAAATTGCTCCTCAAGTTGAGGAACGATTTGAAATGGCATCAAATAAAGTTTTTATGATTCCGTGGGGACATATTAAACTGTTGATAGATAAGTGCCATGATAATTTGGAAAAATTTGATTTTTATGTTGATAAGGT
>CAZKOR010000427.1:0-2172 GCA_964554405.1 uncultured Bacteroides sp.
GACTCCAACATTGCACAGGCAGTAAAAGAATATCTGGAGCGGAAAGGCTTTAAGGTAACGCTGTGTGCTACGCTGATACAGGCGCGGCAGGCTTTGCAAAATCATGTGCCGACGCTTGTTTTACTGGACTGGAATATGCCGGATGGACGCGGAAACAGCCTATGCAGGTGGATTCGGGGGAACTGGAAAGAACTGCCGGTTATTTTTCTGACGGTTCGGGGGGATGCCGCAGACATCGTTTCAGGGTTTCAAAACGGTGCGGATGATTATGTGGTAAAGCCGTTTGAACTGGAAGTATTATACTCACGGATTCTGGCATTACTGCGCAGAACAGGCAATGCAGCAGAGAGGTATCTTTCCTGTGACGGAATAAAGATTGATGTAAACCGCAGGTCGGTTTTCTGCCATGCAGAGGAAGTAAATTTAAGCGCAGCGGAGTATGAACTGCTTTTGTATTTAATGCAGAATAAAGGAAAGACTGTTGCCAGAGAAAAAATCTTAGAGCAGGTGTGGGATGTAAACGGCAGCTTTGTGAATGATAATACTTTGACGGTTACCATGAAAAGGTTAAGAGACAAGTTATGTCAACCGAACTGCTTAAAAACAGTCAGAAGTGTGGGATACCGTATGGAGGATACGATATGAGCATAAATATGATATTTGCAACGGCAGGTTTTCTGGCAGGAATCCTGCTTTTTATCTTTACTTTTTTATATCGGAATAAAATATTATCTAAGCGCATTCAGGATTTAACGGACTATCTGGAACAGGCCAATATAGGAAAAGCAGACATTCTCTCTTCTTTCGGGGAGGATGACTTTTCTAAATTGGAGGATGAAATATACAAGACCGTGACGTTTCTCTATCAGACAAAAGATGCGGCGGTACAGGCAAAAAATGATTTTGCGGAAAATCTGTCCAATATTGCCCACCAGATAAAGACGCCGATTACGGCGATATCCTTATCCGTGCAGATGATGAAGCAGGATTTTGCGGGAAAGAATCTGGAACAGATAGAGAAGCAGCTTTTGCGTCTTACGCATCTGGAGGAGGCGCTCCTTGTTTTAGCACGTCTTGATGCCGGAACATTACTTTTGCAAAGGGATAAAGTGGATGTTTTTACGGCGCTTGTCCTCGCAGCGGATAATTTGCAGGAATTATTTGCAGGCTCCGATACTTCTATTGATATTCCGGAACTGGGTGAGGCAGTTATTACTGCCGATTTAGAGTGGACGATGGAGGCGCTTATGAACCTGATGAAAAACTGCATGGAGCATAACAAAGGGGGAACCATTCACTGTTCCTACGCGCAGAATCCGCTGTACACGGAAATTTTTATCCGGGATGAGGGAGAAGGATTTGCAAAAGAGGATATTCCGCATCTTTTTGAACGGTTCTATCGGGGGAAGAATGCGGGCGAGGGCGGTATAGGAATCGGATTAGCGCTGTCAAAAGAGATTATTGAGCGTCAAAACGGAACGATACGGGCTAAAAATGCAGCGGAGGGAGGCGCCCTTTTTGAAATCCGCTTCTATAGTCACTGAGTTGTAACTTTCGCTTGCTACACTATAAAGTAGCTGCAAGGCAGCGGGAAGGAGATAATAAATATGGAGATTTTAAAATGTGAGGATGTTTGTAAAGTGTACGACTCCGGCAGCAATCAGGTAAAGGCGCTTAACGGGATTAATCTGACAGTCAGCAAAGGGGAATTTGTTGCAATCGTCGGGGCGTCCGGTTCGGGGAAATCTACTTTGCTGCATATTCTCGGTACTGTAGACAAGCCGACTGGCGGAAAGGTTACTATAGACGGGACGGACCTTTCCGAATTAAACCGGACGCAGGCAGCGATTTTCAGACGCAGGAAAGTGGGATTGGTGTATCAGTTTTATAACCTGATTCCAACCCTGACCGCGCGGAAAAATATACTGATGCCTCTTGCGCTTGATAAGAAAAAGCCAAACAAAGAATATTTTGATAAGGTTGTCAGTTCGCTTGGTATTTCGGATAAACTTGACGCTCTGCCGAATCAGCTCTCAGGCGGGCAACAGCAAAGGGTTGCGATTGCGCGTTCTTTGATTTACCGTCCGGCGCTGCTTTTGGCGGATGAACCGACCGGGAATCTGGATCAGAAAAATTCCAAAGAGATTATTGATATGCTGAAATTGTCCAACC
>CAZKOR010000428.1:0-2151 GCA_964554405.1 uncultured Bacteroides sp.
ATCCATCGATGAACTACCTGTATCATAGACCATTTTTGTACCCTGTGCCGTATATCCATGAAATAGGAATCGGATGCGAGAACTAACAATTTCCACGATTATGGAATCATGGTACAATCCAATCCATACAGACGGTTGGGAGAACAGCCGCCGGGAAGGAATCTACACCAATGAAGCAAACAACTACCATACAGGAGCGGCTCTGGGATTTGCGCATGGAAAAAGGATTAAAGCTGGAAGAACTGGCGGCGGCTACCGGCATTTCAAAGTCGGCTCTTGGAAGCTATGAAAAGGATGAAATCAAGGAAATCAACCATGGGAGCCTTGTGGCTCTGGCAAAGTTTTACGGGGTGTCAACCGATTATCTTCTCTGCCTGACAGAAAACAAAAACCATCCGAACACGGAACTTACCGAACTGCATTTGAGTGACGCTATGGTGGATCTGTTAAAAAGCGGGCGGATCAACAACCGGCTCCTGTGTGAGATTGCCACACATAAAGATTTTGCCGCCCTTATGACGGACACGGAGATTTATGTGGACGGTATCGCCACCATGCGTTTTCAGGATTTAAACAACATTTTGGAAGTGGTGCGGTCTGAAATTCTTTCCAAATACCAGCCTGTAGAAGAAGATACTCCCTTAAAGGCTCTACAGGCTTCGCAGATACAGGAAGAAGATTATTTCTGTCACGCCACGCACCGTACTTGGGATGCCATCCTCCATGACATACGGAAAGCACATGAGGGTGATACCGACAGTGCACCGGGCGATGCAACCTCCTTAAAGTTAATGAAGGATATACAAAAGAAAGCGTTAGTATATCCGGGGACTTTCCTTGATGTATACTGCGTAGTTTTTTGTATGTTTCTACATATCCGGTATGAAAAACTGACAGAGCAGGAGCGTAAGATTTTAAAAAATATCATGAAGAAATCCCCGACATATAGAGATTCCCCATTAAGTAAACAAAAACGTTGATAAAGAAATGCCGTTGCCTGGGTTTTGTCCATGCAGCGGCATTTTAGGTGGATTTGATTCAGTTTTCAGGCACATAAATGAAATATACTTTTTATAATTTCTCTTGTTCGTTCAAAAGATTTTCAACTATGCCCTCAGGTGTATGCCTATATATTTCCAATTCCTCTGGAGTAGGTGGACACTTTGTACAGCCACCACTAGGAAAATATATGCAAGACATACTTGTATAATTCTTACGAAAAGGACACCCCCTAAATTTGCAACTCCCTTTTTTTCTGAAAAAGCAAACGATCCTCCATGCCATGCAAAATATCACATATATGGATGTCGCAACATACAGAATATCAATTATCATTTTCCCCGCCACCTTTTAGAATTGATGTAAACAAAACAAGCATATCCCTCATGGCATCCTCCACGTCCCTTCCGTTCTGACGGGTTAGCCGGATATTATTGATTCCTGCCAATATCACGAAAAATGCTGCTACTCCCATACAGGTTATAAAATTCCAGTACAGGAGTCGCGCTTATCCGATATTTCCTTCTCTTTGAAATCATATACCTTTATTTCTCCGTTGATTTGCTGCTCTTATACTATAAAGTGATATCACTTGCCTGTCAAGTGACTGTATATTATTTATTTAAATTGGATTACCATTTATACATACACAAAGCGGAGGGCAGGGGCATGGCAACCAGTAAGAAAGTATTTACTTTACGTCTGTCAGACGAAGTATTTGATAAAATCGGTATTTTGGCTACAAGCGAACATCGCTCATTGACCAACTACATTGAATATGTGTTAATCCAACATCTGGAAAACGTAGAGAAGGAACATGACATAGTCATAACTGACCAGACAAAGAATTGATTATGCTGTTTCCTGTCCTATGAATATAAAATGCTATCACTTGACTGTCTCGTGAATGTATATATTTTCTCTGAATTGGGCTACCATAAATTCATACCCGGAATGGAGGGCAGAAATATGGCAAGCAACAAGCGTGTATTTACCTTGCGTCTATCAGACGAAGTATTTGATAAAATTGGTATCCTCGCAAACAAAGAACATCGCTCAATGACGAATTACATTGAATATGTGCTGATGCAGCATTTGGAACAGATTGAAGAAAAACATGGGGAAATCCAAACTGGCCAGAAAGAATAAGGA
>CAZKOR010000429.1:0-2148 GCA_964554405.1 uncultured Bacteroides sp.
TCATACCCTAACAGGCTGGTTAAAAGCAGGAGCATCATCATTCCGCCGCCCGCACCCACAAAACCGCAGATGAACCCGACAGCCATTCCACTGACAACTGACTGTATGATGCGCTTTTTGCCGCTGACCGCCTGCATGGACTCCTTTGTCGTCATAACGGGCTTTACGATGAATTTGATTCCGAGGAGCAATGTCATGAACACGGAGAAACTGCCCATGGTGGTATTAGGAACACGGCTTGCAACAAAGCTCCCCACCATTGTAAACAGCAAAACAGTCACCATCATTACAAGACCATTGCGTATATCGAGATTTTTATTTTTTCCATAGGTATATGCGCTTATAGCGCTTGCGAGAACATCGCTTGCAAGGGCTATACCGACTGCCTCATATGCCGGAAGCCCCAGGAAAGTAATCAACATAGGACTGATTACGGCGGCGGCGCTCATCCCCGCAAATCCCGTTCCGAGTCCGGCTCCAATTCCTGCGATAAAGCAAATGATAAATTTAAACATTATTTGTCTCCTCCCCTGTTCCAGAACTATTTTACGGCAAGATGAGATTTTGTCAAGTAATTCATTTTGATGCGGCTCTTTCAAACAGTACCAGTGTACTGACAAAATAGCTGAGCAAAAGTATGATCAAAATAGAAAATATAACCGCCACCTGACGCAATAACTTCACAACACCAATGTAGACAACAATCTGTGCTGAAAAACTGAAAAGCAGATAGATAAAGAAAATACCTGCTAAAACAACCGCCAGACCAACAGGCAGCCCAAACCACAGTATAAGCTGCTTTAAAATAAGCCTGTGTATACGAAGTTCTTCCACCCCCATATTTCTCAAAACCTGAAAGCGGTATTTATATTTTCCGGCATCATAAAGCTGCTGCAAAGCCAGAATTGTGAAGCATATGACAAACAGAACAATGGCACTGTAAATAAGCGCCGTCTGCATTACATAAATACCGGACGAAGTATCATTTATCTGCCGGGTACTGGTTTGAATTTCATAATATGCGCCGCCCTCTTCCATTGAGTAATTCTCATAAAACAATTCTTCCAGTTCTACGGATGCTGTGTAAGATAAAGGAGTTTCCGTTTTCATGTACCGGAAAGTATTTGCGCTGCACAGCCCATCACATACGGCGTCAGGTACAATACAAATCACATCCTGATATCCATATAACGACTCCCCCAATTCACATTTTAATGGTTTGTTTACGGAAATCTTTAATTCTCCTGCGTCTGTTGATATGATACTGCGTTCATCCATAAACTGCTGAATGGTATTCTCGTTTATAGTTGATATCCATTGGGTCGCAAACTCATTATCAGCCAGTGAAATCCTTTCATAACCGAGCATTGCCAACAAATCATTGTAATCCGACAAAGAAACGGCTGTGACTGCCCCGCTTCCACTCATATCATAAAAATCCGTCTCTTTTAAAAAATAGGTTCTGAATGTATAACTATCTGAAATCTCAATTTCATTTTTTATAAAGAACTCATCCATAAGATGATAGTCTGCCTGTGGCAGATTTGAAATATCATCCACCTTGGAATATCCGGAATTCATCACGATATCATAAGGAGTCCTTTTGTCCAGATATCCGCCTGCCCATCCTACCAGAACAGGCGCTAAAAGAAATAAAGCAATAGAGACTGTCATCGTAAGGCAGATCATGGTCATAGACTTTGTGTTCATCTTTAATTTCGATAAAATCTGACCGAAGAAAAACAGATTTTCTTCATGATACCGCAGCTTCGCTGAATTTTGTTTCAGTGCAGACAGCCATTTGTGAAAGAGAAAGAAAAACGCACTCACCAGAAAAACAATACACCAGACCAAAAATGCAATATAAAGATTATAGGCCCCCGTGTCCATAGGAAGCGAAAAACGCATTTTCATAATGGGCAAAAGCCCGACAAAAAGTATTTCCGGTATATCCATGAGCCCTGCCAGACTAAGATACCTTGCAATACTTTTCTTCCTGCTCAAAAAATGCCATAAAGCGCTTGTAAACAGCATAATCCACGGAACAACAATACAGCCTGTGCACCATAGTTGTATCAATACCGAAAACTGTGGGGCAAAATAATATGTCAATGTCCTTATGCCGTAAATCCCAACTAAGAACTGAAT
>CAZKOR010000430.1:0-2146 GCA_964554405.1 uncultured Bacteroides sp.
AGAACTTACATGGACTATGATATTAAGATTGTGCACAGTGATAATAGTTTTTCTTACTATTCTAAAGTATGCGAGGAAAAGAGCGGCGGAGAAACGCAAACACCTTTTTATGTTACTGTGGCAGCTTCTTTTGTGCAGTTGTACAGTAATAATATTGGAAACGAGGCAATCGGCCTTATCATGTTTGATGAAGCATTCAATAATATGGATGATGAGCGGATAGGTGGTGTTCTGGAATTTTTAAGGAGGCTGCCGCTTCAGATTATTATTGCCGCGCCACCGGACAAGATTCAGTATATCAGTCCTTCCGTAGACGAAACCTTATTGGTAATGACCGATGAAAAGGTAAGTTTTGTAGAGAGGTATCATAATGGTGCAATATGATAAAAAAGTAGTAAACAAATTACTGGATTCCTATGAGTCCAGTACTTTATTTAGCGGGAAAAATAAAGTGACAGTACACATCGCATTTCCTTTTACAAGAAGTACTCTCCCTGCTTATTTTGATGAGAGTTCGCTAGCTTATGAGGAAATTCATGCCGCTATGCAGAAATTAGAGCAGCAGGGACTTATTAATATCGAATGGAAAAAGGGAAAAGAAGGACATATTATTTCAAAAGTGGTTTTACGTGTAGAAGAGTTGGGGAAAGTCTATAACTATGTATCCAGAATTCCAAAAGCGGATAAAATTGAGCAGAATAGAAAATTGCTTTCAGAACTGCGAAAACACTATGATACTCCGGTATATCAAGCGTTGATTGATTATTTGGATAATCGTCTTGAAAATGGACAGTCAGTAAAAGAGTTTATTGATTTATCAAATTTGCCGGAAACGGAAGTATTATTGACAGGAATTGCGCAGATAGAACAAAATGAGAAAATTTGCTATATCAGAGAATTTTCCATAGAGCATTTTCACGATTCCAAGGCTTTCGAGTCCATGTGCGGAAAAATTACAAAAGCAATGCATATGTTTGGGAACGAATATAAAGAGAAAGAACTGAATGAAATCCTTGCGGAATATGGAATTTACCATACACCAAACTATGTATATTTCAAGGGAAATATTTCACTTGGCATAGGAAATAGTGCGTATCGGATAGGTGAATTGCGTCAAGGGATAGGAATTTCCGGCGAGGATATTGAACGGATTGATTTTCAGGATGCTGCATGTATTCGTAAGGTGATAACAATTGAAAATCTTACTACTTTTTTTAGATGGGAAGAATCGGAGAGTCTTATGATTTATCTGGGGGGATATCATAACAGTGTTCGCCGTGCGCTGCTGAAAAAGATTTATTATACGCTTCCGGATGTCGATTATTATCATTTTGGAGATATTGACGTGGGAGGATTTCTTATTTACGAGGATTTATGTCAGAAGACAGGGATTCCTTTCAAACGTTATAAGATGGACTTAGATAATTTGAAACAATATGAAAAGTATGGAAAAGCACTGACAGAAAATGACCGTGCCAGAATAGAAAAAATATTAAAAGGAAATTCGAATTTAGAATATGCCGATGTTCTTGAATATATGTTGGCAGCTAATGTAAAACTGGAGCAGGAATGTTTGGTTTCGTGTTGATGCAAATTAATAAGCAGCCAGTTTTTTATGAAGGAGAGAATATTATGCAATACAGATTAGCAAAAACGGAAGATACAAACGGGATATACGATATAGTACAGGATACAATTAAGAGAATCTATCCAAAATATTATCTGCCGGAGATAGTAGATATGTTTTGTGAGTATCATAATAAAGAAAATATCAGTGAAGATATTAAAAGTGAAATTACCTATGTTCTTTTGGAGAATAACAAAATCATAGGAACCGGAACGATAAAAGAAAATCATATTACAAGAGTATATGTATTGCCGGATTTTCAGGGAAAAGGATTTGGCTCTTATATTATGAATCAATTGGAAGCGGAAATTGGAAAGCGGCACGATAAAGCGGAGCTGGATGCTTCTTTACCGGCGTGTAAATTATATTACAACCGGGGATATCAAACGACAGACCATGGTATATGGGAGTGTGCAAACGGTGTTATACAGGTTTATGAGATTATGGAAAAGAAGTTGAATATCTAAGCATTCCTATAGAGGATGAAATTTGAACTTTGAAAAAATAAAATCTCCCCGT
>CAZKOR010000431.1:0-2112 GCA_964554405.1 uncultured Bacteroides sp.
ACATCGATTACCACATTTTGAAAATACTTTATTTTCCATTTACAAATTCTCCAATGATATAGAAGTCTTCTGTGACTTCGCTCACTATATGCATCTTTGAGATGTAGTCCCTTACGGATATTATATTAAAAAAATACTGACGCCCTATGTCAGTATTTATTCTTTTCGTATATTTTTTTTGCCCGTTCTGCAATCACCTCTTTCAGGGCAGGAGGTTCTATGATCTCCACGCGGTGACCAATGGAAAGCAAAAAGCCAATTATCCATTCATCATATGGCATCCATACTGTGACGAGCAAATCTCCATTCGCCTGTCTTTGTACATGTTCAGGGTTAAACTCGTCGTACACTCTATAAGTTACTTCTTTTGAAAAAAGAAATACAAACTTGCAGTATTCTTGTGTGGATGTATCCTGATACTCCAATAAAGGCGGGGACTCTATTCCTTCGTCCAACAGCTCACAATTTAAAATACGACTTAACCGGAAAAATCGATACGCCTGTCGCTCCATACAAAATGCCTGTAAATACCACGCTCTTGATTTATACAGCAATTTTATCGGTTGTACGATTCTTTCACTAAAGGCTGCATTCGTGCTGACATAATGAAGTTTTACACAACGCTTTTTAAGGACTGCTGTCTTTAACAATTCAAAATACTGCTTATCTCTGGTTTCATTTCCCCATCGTGAAAAATCTACTTCAAACCAGCTCTCTGAAGGCGCAGAAAAAAGCGCAGTCAGTTTTTCCAATAAGCTGTCCGGATAAGTATTACCAGTAACCGTTAGACTCTGTAAAGCGGCCAGCAATTCTTTTTTTTCCTTTTCTGACAGCATGACTTTACCCAGAACGAAGTCGGACATCAAGTGGATTCCTCCGCTGCGTCCTGTTTCTGTATAGATAGGAATTCCCGCTTCGCTCAAAGCTTCAATGTCACGATAAATAGTGCGAACAGAAACCTCTAACTTCTTCGCCAGTTCCGGTGCAGTTGCATGCCCTTTGTTTAATAAATGATATACAATTTTGAATAACCGACTCTCTTGCATAGGAAAATTCTCCTGTTTCCGCTATTGATTGTACCACTTCATAAAATGATATTTTGATACATCATCAACAAACCCGACAGATTTATACAAGTGATATCCATCTTCCGTTGCTTTGAGTTCTACAACGCTCAGATTTTTTTGGACGGCATCAGACAGGAGCCTTTTCATTATCATTTTTGCACACCCCTGATGCCGATACGCCGGAGCAGTATAAACATTCAACACCGTTCCGGTTCTGCCGGTTATAAATGCCGGGCTCATTGGTTTTTCAATTATCAGTAAAAATGCGCAGGCAATAATTTCTTTATTCTCTTTTATCACATAGCAAAAGATATTTTGATTAAGATTCTTCTTGAAATAATCAGGTAAAGCCTGTCTGATTTTCTTAATATCATCTTCGTTTAAATTATCATAATCTTCTTTTAAATATGCCAATCTTAATTCTGTTAAGGAATCAATATCGGTAATGTTTGCATGTTCAACTTTCATGGAAAACCTCCTGCAAATTTGAAAATTAAATTATTTGTGTTCTTCCACATATTTCAGAAATTCAGGTGTTTTCGACCAGTATTTAATGCCCCAGTTTTCAAAATTCCATTCGTCCATATAATCGTTACATTCAAAATCAATATAATAAATTTCATCATCCTGTACGACAAAATTTGTTGGAAAATAATCTATATTTGTATGAGCAGCATATAACAAAGCGCACATACTATGCAGCTGGTCGAGGTAGAAAGATTTCATTCTATCCTGCAAAACTAAATCATAAATGGTATCGCCTTCAATATACTCTTTAAGAATGCGTTCATTTTCTATATCAACATCAATCATGGCAGGAATTTTTATTCCGATTTTTTTAAGCCGGTTATAATCATTGATTTCTGCCTCAATTTTATTTCCAAATTGATAATAGTCACAAGGCTCATGATGTATTTGTTTCAAGACGTATTTCCTGACTCCGTCATCAGCCAAATAAGAATATCCGCCTTTTCCCTTCCCTAACAGCTTAATTATTTCGTATTCTTTTCCGTTTACAAGCATTTTTTTGTCCATAATAAGTATT
>CAZKOR010000432.1:0-2094 GCA_964554405.1 uncultured Bacteroides sp.
TGCTGCATAATCCTGTCCAACAATTCATTTGCTTCTTCATTGATTTCTGCCGCTTTTTGTTTCAACTGCCCTAAACGAACCAGATGATAATATCTGTCCGGCCGGTTTTCTTTCAGATACTTTTTCCATAAATCTCCGTATTTTCCTGAAAAGGTATCCTGCATTGCTTCTGTTTCTTCTTCTCCAATAAGGATATTAGGGTATAAAATACCGTCTTTCTCTGTATAAGTACCGCCCATCTGTTCAAATATTGATCTTTCTCTTCTCATTTTCGCATCCTCCGTTTCTGATATCCAATTTATGGCTTCTAATAAAAATGACAGACACTTGTATGCCTGCCACTACATCAGATAATTCTTCTCCATAGATTGTGCTTCCTGTGAATAACAATTTTAATTTGTTTCTTCACACAAATACATCATTTCATCAATCAGATTTGTACACCATTTTTGACACCAATTTTTCTTCAAACTACACCATTCTGCGATAAGTTATGATACTTCTCATAAAAATCAAAAGTGGCTTAAACCCTTGTAAAATCGCTATTTTTCAAGATTTCAAGCCACTTTCTTTTCCCTGTTTAACATTTGTTTAATGATGACCAAAAGCAGTTGGAAAGAAATATAAAAATATCGGAAATATTATTGGATTGCGCCATTCCGGTTGCGAATACGGTTCTTACAAAAACAGGAGAAAAATATGTTGAGTATAAAAACTCCTATTTCCTCATGTCAAAAAAGTTATCTGGGAGTAATATCTCCAATATTAAAGACAAAACAATTGCCCGGAAAATGGGCTGCGCAATCGCACAGTTACATTCGGCATTTATTAAATGTGAAAAAGAAATTGAATTTTGGGATAACAGTCTGTTACAGGAAATGAAAGGCTGGATACGGGAAACCCTGGCAAATAATAATTGGCAGATAATAAACGAAGAAGAATATTCAAAAGCAGTAGAATTGTTAGAAAGCGTATATGATTACTTGCCGAAACAATTAATTCACAGAGATGTACATTATGGAAATTTTTTATTCTTTGAAGGTAATTTGTCAGGATATATTGATTTCGATTTGAGTCAAAGAAATATTAGAATATTTGATATTTGCTATTTTCTAACAGGATTATTGGCAGAAGAAACAGATGACACTTTTACAAAAATTGAATGGCTTGAAAACGTCAAATCAGTTATTGCAGGTTACGAAAGTATAACTAATCTTTCAGAAAAAGAAAAAGATGCGATCCCATGTGTGATGGAATGCATCGAAATTTTATTTATAGCGTATTTCATCGGTATTAATGATACAAAGTATGTCAATGATGCATATAATATGTTCCGTTTTATACATAATTGTGAAAGTGATATTAAGAACGCGATATGAAATTTGACAAAAGCAGGTATAAAACAGGAAACCTTTTTTGATTTCCTGTTTTGCTTTGCTGCTGAAGGCGGCGGTTATTCATTTGTCCTTCCAAGGAAGTAAACTTGCAGCCTATACCTACAACAGCCTTTATGTGGCTGTACTTCAAAGTCTTCCGGCTCAGCTTATTATGCCAAACATTTAAGCGGCTTATTAATTTCTTCCGCAATATAACGAACCACACCACCATACACGTCAAGCTTCTCCGACACCGCCATCATTTCTTCATATGCCTCACATAAAAGCTTTTTAATTTCGCTGCTATCTCTTCCATCTATCGCATTGCGTGCCATCTTTACAGCGCTTTCCATCTTACTACAGACAGCGTTCAGCGCCGCTTTCTGCCCTTCATCCAGATGTGCATTACCAAGCTTCTGAATTTCACCTTTCAGGTAAAACAACAAAATACCCTCCTGCACCGCCAGGTCACAGTATATCTTCTCTTCCGTGCGTTTGATTTCGGAACCATTCTCCACACCCATAATAGTACCGGTCACGTCCCCTGACAGGTTCCGGAAAAATTCTGCCGCTTCGACAAGCTTCTCCTTGAAATTCGAAATACCGTCAAAAAGCTGTTTGTGTTGAGGTGTGCGCTGGATATCCATATCGGCGGCAAACAGAATCGTCTCCATACGGAACACGGTGTCCTCCAGAAAATAAGCCGTCACCTCCTCCA
>CAZKOR010000433.1:0-2086 GCA_964554405.1 uncultured Bacteroides sp.
ACATGGCCCGGTTTGACAAGGACGGCTACTATTATATCGTTGGCCGGAAAAAGAGGTTCCTCAAGATTTATGGCAACCGTGTAAATTTGGACGAGGTGGATCGCCTGATCAAGGGGCAGTTTGGGATTGAAGCGGCAAGCGCGGGCGTGGATGACCATATGTATATCTTTGTGACAGATGAGAGGTATGCGGAACCGGTCAAAGCCTTTGTGGTCAATAAGACAAAACTGAATTCAGTAGCGTTTAAGGTGATCACTATTGAAGAAATCCCCAAGAATGATTCCGGGAAAACATTGTATAAGGAATTGACAAAGTATTATGCAGAATAGGCTCCAGATCTTTTGTTTTACTTACGCAGGAGGAAGTGCGTCCTTTTTTAATGCAATCGAAAAGGACATGAATGGTATTGATGTAGTTAAACTTGAATATGCAGGGCATGGTACAAGGAATAAAGAGAATCTCTACAGGGATTTCGATGAACTGGCTGAAGATGTTTTTAAAGATCTGAAGGAAAGATATGCTGGCGGAGAGTATGCGCTTTTCGGATACAGTATGGGCACAATAGCATTGGTGGAAGTATTGAAAAAGATCATGGCTGTATCTGATATGAAAACTCCGTCAAGAGTTTTTCTGGCCGCTCATGAACCTCATACTAAGTCCGAGCTTCTTGGCTTTAACGATGATGAACTGGATGAATGGGTGAAAGAGAGAACAATAAAGTTTGGCGGCGTTCCGGAGAAACTATTGCATAACAGGGCGTTCTGGAGGATGTATCTTCCGCTGTACCGGGCTGATTATGTGCTGATAGGGAAGTATCAGTTTGAAAAATTGAATCTGAAAACAGATATACCGGTTACGATATTTTATTCTGAAACAGATACACCGTTAGGTGATATGAAGCTGTGGAAGAATTATTTTATCGGAGACTGTGAGTACCATAGATTTGATGGAACACACTTTTTTATTCAGGAACATCATCATGAAATGGCGGAGATTATTCAGGAAAGGCTGGGGGTAAGGTCATGACATATGATGAGATGATAAATATTTCCCCGTACTCATTAGACGCAGATGAAAAAGAAAAATTACTGACAGAAAGGCTTACAGAGCTTACCAAAATGCATCAGGCAAACTGTCCGGAGTACAGACGGATGCTTGATGCTGTGGGATTTGATATGGATTCTGTCAGATCATATAAAGACTTGCCTTTTCTACCCGTACGTCTTTTTAAAGAGCTGGAATTAAAGTCTGTGCCGCAGAGGGATGTGGTTAAGACGATGACATCATCGGGAACCACAGGGCAGACGGTGAGTAAGATTTTTCTTGACCGGACTACAGCTTCCAACCAGCAGAAAACGATGGTAAAGATCGTATCCGAGTTTACGGGTTCTGCCCGGATGCCAATGATCATTATTGACTGCCCCGGCGTGGTGAAAAACCGCGTGATGTTTTCCGCTCGGGGAGCCGGTATCCTTGGCTTCTCTATATTCGGTTCTAAAAAAGTATATGCCCTTGATGACGATATGAAGCTGGATGTGGCAGGGATGAGAGAATTTCTGGAGAAGTTCCGGGGACAGAAAATTCTTCTTTTTGGATTTACTTTTATGATCTGGCAGCACTTTTATAAAGAACTGCTAAGGCTTAAGGCGGAAGGGGTAGAATTTGACCTGTCAAACGGGATTTTGATCCATGGAGGCGGCTGGAAAAAGCTTGTGTCGGAGGCGGTCAGCGAGGAAGAGTTCCACCGGAGATTAAAAGATGTCTGTGGTTTAACGCATATCCATGATTATTACGGTATGGTGGAACAGACCGGCTGTATCTACATGGAATGTGAGTATGGGCATTTACATGCAAGCATCTTTTCGGATGTGCTCATGCGCCGCCCGGCTGATTTTTCGGTATGTGAGACTGGCGAACCGGGGATTATTCAGGTGGTTTCTGCAATCCCGGAATCCTATCCGGGACATTCGCTCATCACGGAGGATGAGGGGGTAACCCTCGGGGAGGATGACTGTCCCTGCGGAAGGAAAGGGAAGTATTTTAAAGTTCTCGGCCGTTTAAAGAATGCAGAGATCAGGGGGTGCAG
>CAZKOR010000434.1:0-2076 GCA_964554405.1 uncultured Bacteroides sp.
GATTACTATATCCCGGACTTGAAGCTGCCGGAGGAAGACCGCTCCATCGGACGTTATGGGCGGCTGCACCGGGACTATCTCAAAGAGGAATACCCGGCACGGTACAGCTCCCTTATCCTGACTGGAAAGTTATGGACATACCTTGCCGACCTGAACGAGCAGGCGGAGGAACGGCTTGACCTTATCATAGAGCAAATGAAAGCTGCTGAAGGAGTGACCGAGGAACTGAAAGCCAAAAACCAGCTTGAATGGGTAGGACGGATGAACAATATCCGCAACCGGGCGGAAGAAATAATAAACAGCGAACTGATTTATATTTGATTGGATATGGAAAGGCCAGCCGACTACCCGGCTGGTCTTTCTAATCTTCCTTATGCCCTAATGCCACCTGAAATACAAGAAAGCACTGTCACCAATGCTTTTTATTTTTGTTCGTCTGGAATAAATTTCAAAATATCGTTAGGCGTACATTGCAAAATTGTGCATAGCCTTTCAAGGGTATATACCGTAATGCCCCGATTATGTTTCAGATTGTTGATAGTCCGAGGATTGATGTTATGCTTCACCATCAGGGTATATGAAGTTATACCTTGCTTTTCCATTGTCTGCCAAAGTGGCTCATAACTCACCATTTGTTTTTCCTTCCTCTCTGCTGTTCATTATGCTTTGAAAAGTTTTTCTTGAATATTCTTACAAATGTATCTATACTTACATATGTATCTATATAAAAACATAGGAGGGGATAAAGGAATGGAGCTGAACTACTTCAAGGACAAACTTTTCGATTTACTAAATGAAAGCGATGGGCTGGGGATTGCTGACCTGAATGCAGAGGACAGAAAGAACCTGCTCACAGTCACGACAGATGACGGAAGCATATTTGAACTTGTGTGCCGGGAAGCCACAAAGAAGGAGGACGGATGGAAGAACGCAAACTAACGGTTTATAACGGGCGGGGCGCTTTTAAAGAAGCGCCGCCGCAGATTCTTTTGCAGGGCAAATGGCTGGAACGAGCAGGATTTAACGCTGGGGATAAAATCACAGTGGACTGCCAGAAGGGGCGGCTTGTCATCACAAAAGACGAGCTGGAAGAAGATACCGGGACTGGATAATCGGCAGATATGGGTATTTTGTGGTGAATTTCCGTGAAAACTTATTCCATATGAAACGCTATTGTAATATAATAGAGCCAGTGAAAAATCGAAATTTGAAAGGAAAATAGTGATGATTGATTTCGGCATCAATGAAATGTTAGATATGCAAAAACGGCTTCAGGATCAATACAAAGATAAATGGAAATGGGAAAAGCTTTCTCCTGAAGCCGGCAAACACAAACTGCTTTGGATGATAGGCGAAATTGGCGAAGTGATTGATATTGTCAAAAAGCACGGAGACAGAAAGGCGTCTGAGGATATTGAATTAAGAAAAGACCTTGTGGAAGAAATGGCGGATGTTCTTATGTATTATAGTGAGGTTATGCTATGTTATGGAATATCTGCTGATGAATTAAAGCAGGCGTATACTGCAAAGTTTAAAAAGAATATGACTCGTTGGTAAATTCATTTTATAGAACTGAAAAATCGAAGTTTATTAAGGAGTGGAACAATGGATATTGGCATGAATACAACCAATGGTGATTTTTCACTTCGTGCAGCGGCACTTATTATCAATAACAATCAATTGCTTGTCATAAAGCATGATAATTTTGACTGTTTTTACACTATCGGCGGAGGAGTTAATGTAAACGAAACATCTACTGATGCGGTCATCAGAGAGGTTTGCGAGGAAACGGGGTATCTTCTTTCTGTTGATCGGTTGGTATATATTCAAGAACGTTTTTACAATATCAACAATACCCATCATCACGAAGTAGTTTTCTTCTACCTTATGAAGTCAACTGATGTTCGGATTGAAAATGAAACCTGCACGGATCATCAAGAAGAAAAGCTATATTGGTTACCCATTGATGAATTGCAAAACACCAATCTTGTTCCAGAATTTTTGCGAACAGCATTAACAAATATTCCTGAAGAAATAGTACACATAATTTCTAAGGAATGAAGTATATCAGTTTGA
>CAZKOR010000435.1:0-2059 GCA_964554405.1 uncultured Bacteroides sp.
GCCCATTTTGATTTTACCGTTTCATGGACACGGCGCGGAATGGGAACATGATGGTTTCCGGTCAGCAGCATATCCGATTTTGTAACCTCCGTTACATAGTAAAGGTTTACCGCGAAGGAGGAACCGACGCTCAGAAAGTCGGGGTAGGATATCAGCGGGGAAACGGCATTTTGGAAAGAACCGTTAAAAGTGACACCATCTATTACCGTGTTGTCGTTTAGGTAATAACGAATGCGGTAGTTCACTCTCTCCGCATAGAGGATATCGCGGATGGGAACGATACGGGTGGAGTCGGGCGTTTTGATGGAAACGGTTTCCAACAGGGATCGGTTCAGGCGGTCCACCGCTTTGTCCAGACACTGGAAAAACTGATTGTTGTCAATCGGTTTCAGGAGATAGTGCAGGGCGTCCGTACTGTAGGATTCCACAGCAAAGTCCGGGGAGAAAGTCAGGTAGATAATCAGGCCGTCGTCACCCCGTTCACGCAGGGCAGAGCCTAATTGGATACCGTTTATGCCGGGCATGACAATATCCAGTATATAGATGTCAAAGGTTTGATTTGCGTCAATATAATCCAACAGCTCCCTGCCGGAAGAAAAGCAGGAGAGCGCAAAGGAAGCAGAAGGGTTTTTCTGTTTATATTCTGCCAGAAGTTTTTCTGTTTTTCCGTGAAATCCTGTCTCATCGTCACACAGGGCAATTTTTATCTGCAAAGTAAAACGCCTCCTTTACCAATTCTATAAAAAATTATACCATATTTGTAATCGCACTTCAAAATGGCAATTTTTTTGATATGATGTAGAAAGTTAACTTGAGCTTTCCATAAAGATTTATAGATTAACCCTTGAAATGCCTGCTTGTGTCTCCTCCGTAAAACCAAGCAAAAGACTGAATGAGATTGTACAAACGCTTTTAAGAACCTAGTAAAAATAAGGGTTCATGGATATATTTCTTGTGGGAAGTTTGAGTTATTAAAAAGTAATCAAATTATATATGTATAGCAGATTGACGGCAGGGTATAAAAGCTCTGTCGTTTTTTTAGAATTATGAATATTGCAAAATATGAAATATACTGATAAAATAGTTATTGACCAAAAGTCAATAACTATTGATAAAGGAGGCGCATTGAAAATTGGCAAGACCTGTAAAAAAAACACCGGATGAATGGAGAAAAGAAATTTTAAATGCCGCACAAAAACTATTTGCATCCAAAGGATATGAGGAAACTTCCATTTCCGATATTATGGAGATGGCAGGCGGGGCGAAAGGAATGTTTTACCGTTGCTTTCAAAGTAAAGAAGATGTTATGCACGCATTAGGAAATCAAATGTTTTTTGAGAATAACCCTTTTGACGCAATCAAGGAACGGAACGATTTAAACGGATTGCAAAAAATGAAATCATTGCTGGTATTGAATCAATCTGATACAGAGCGCAATCAGTTAAATATGCAAGCAATCCCCATTCTAAAGGATCCGCATATTTTAGCCGCAGCAGTGGAAGAAAACAGGCGCGTATTGACTCCTTTATGGTTGGAGCTGTTGGAAGAGGGAAAAAATGACGGTTCAATTAAAACGGAATATGTAAAAGAACTTTCCGAACTTTTGCCACTCATTAACTTTTGGCTTATGCCATCGGTATTTCCTGCAACGGAAGAAGAATTGTATCATAAATACCGTTTTGTAATAGAAGTACTAGAGCATATGGGACTACCGATTTTCGATGATGAAGCCGTATTGTTTACGGAAAAGTTCATCACTGATATTTCAAAAAAAGGAGAAAATGAACCGTGACACAAAAATTGTTTACGAGAAATTTTGTGCTTCTTATTTTAGGACAGCTAACATCATTGTTTGGAAATTTCATATTGAAACTTGCGTTGTCCATGTATGTACTGGAAGTGACCGGTTCAGCTGCTATATTCGCAGGGATATTGTCTGTTGCTACAATCCCGACCATCATTCTTTCCCCATTAGGCGGTATTCTTGCAGACAGGGCAGACAGACGGAATATTATGGTTGCACTGGATGGATTAACAGGTGTGTCGGTTTTATGTGCGA
>CAZKOR010000436.1:0-2042 GCA_964554405.1 uncultured Bacteroides sp.
TCAGGCATTGGCATAACTGAAAAGCAACGGATTGTTTAGCAGACATACAACAAAGTGCTTTTTATAATTTCCGGTTTATTTAAATAAAATTTGCTATTTTAAAGGGAAAATGTATACATTTCGATTTGATATACAAAATTTTGGTTGAGAATATAAAATTCTGTGGATATAATAAAAAGTGCAGGAGGTGAATATTATGACAAATTCACAGGCTTGGAGTTATGCTATAGGAATGATAAAAGTTGATGGATTAGAACCAACAGAAGATTTTAAAGAATATATTGAAAAAGAAAAAAAGGGTGAAGTGACTATGGAGGACGCAAAGCGTTTTCTGGATAAAAAATATAAAATGAAAGAGGTTGCGAATGCGTGATCCATATCTTTATGAAGATGTACCAATTTTAAAGAATAAATTGAACATTCATAAGAAAGATTTATTTGAAGATGCGGAAGCTGACTATGTAGTTTACCGTTTAAAAGACCTTGCATTGAATCCTCTGGCTGGAAATTATGACATCACACACTTGTTGCAAATGCATGAGTTCATCTTTCAAGATATATTTGATTGGGCAGGGCAGCCCAGAACAATTTCTATTTATAAAGAAGAGGATGTCCTTGGTGGTCTGTCTATTGAATATTCTGAGCCGTCTAACATTATAAATGACATTTATCATGTACTTTCTGACATGCGGACTAAGAAGTGGAATAATATGAACCGCACTCAACTGGCAAGTGAATTTTGTGATTCTTTGGCAAATCTTTGGCGAATACACCCATTCAGAGAAGGAAATACCAGAACAACAATTACCTTTTGCTGTCAATTTGCAGATGAAATGGGCTTTCCAATTAACAGAAAATTATTTGAAGAGAATAGTATATATGTGCGAACAGCTTTAGTTGCATATAATGCATATTTTTCCGATGGAAATAATTTCTCGAAAAAAGAATATCTTGAAAATATTGTGTATGACGCACTTGCAAATCGCAATCTGGGGAGATTTAGTAATGGATAGAGCAAACGCAGAAAAATTGCTTATAGAAGCAGAAAGTATGAATAAAGGAGCATGGGTAGCGCATTCATATCATGTAGCACGCTTAGCTGAAAAGATAGCTGACAAGGCGGGTATGAATAGCGAGAGGGCATACATTTACGGCCTGCTTCATGATATTGGGCGGAGAAACGGCAATATGCAGGCTCGTCATGCCATAGAAGGTTATAAATACTTAACACAGATAGGATTTGACGAAGGCGCAAGGATTTGTCTCACGCATACATTTCAATATCAGGATGTTGAAGCAATTTATGATACTTGGGATTGTAATAGTGAGGAAAAGCAATTTGTAGCAGAATACTTAAAAGGGATTACTTATAATGATTATGACAAGCTGATTCAATTGTGCGATGCTTTGTCATTGGCAGATGGTTATTGTTATGCCGAAAAGAAGATGGTCAACAGCGTGATAAAATTTGGCTTTAAAGATACCACAATTAATAAATGGAAAGCGATATTGGAATTAAAAGAATATTTTGATAGAAAAATCCAAGGTGATGTGTATCTGCTGTTTTAGATATTAGGGGGAAAATTATGCTTAATAATGAGGTAGTTAATATAGATGGAAAGCAATTAGCCTATGTAAGACTTAATGATTGGAACGATGAGGTTATTTTATTTTTTCATGGATTTACCGGCTCGAAAGAATATTTTCCAAAGATAAAATTAAATAATAAATGCATCCTGTCATTTGACAGACCGGGAGTGGGAGAATCATCGGTAGTTGAATATTATTCAATGGAAAATTTTTTAGCAAATATATATGAAGTGATGAAAAGTCATAATGTAACTTTCGTAAAAGCAGTGGGGCACAGTGCCGGAGGATATTATGCGCAACTCTTTGCTCAGATGTATCCGGAAATAGTAAAATCGCTCTCGCTAATAAGCAGCATGGTTCCTTTGAATTGTCCAAAGACTAAGAAGATAGTAAACGGGCAATGGAAATTCATATCTTTTTTATCATTAAGAGCAAAGAAGGTTTCTCGGTTT
>CAZKOR010000437.1:0-2036 GCA_964554405.1 uncultured Bacteroides sp.
AACGCGGACTGCTGCTTCCAAACTTAGAGGGTGTAGATACGGTAGAAGAACAGATAGCAATAGCAAAGGAAAAGGCAGGCATCAGTGTAAAAGAAGAAGTTGAACTGGAAAGGTTTGAAGTAGTCCGGCACTAAAACTTGATTTTTACTGAATTATTTGATAATGTTAAGAGGTGGTGAAAAAAGTACGGCAATACGCAAAAATTTCAGGAGTAAATTAAATGCTGCCAAGAAAACAATATTTGGAGAAACTGATACAAAAAAGAGATAATGGGAGAGTGAAGGTTATTACAGGTTTACGGCGGTGTGGGAAATCCGTTTTGCTCTTTCATTTATACAAGGACTATCTGATTGGCGAAGGGCTATCGCAGGATCAAATTATCGGTCTTGCTTTGGATATTTTTGCAAATGCAAAGTACCGTAATCCGGTAGAGTTGGATAGTCACATCAGGGAACAGATTACAGATGGCAATAAGCAATACTATGTGTTCATAGATGAGATTCAGTTTGTATCTGAAATTCCGAATCCCTATGTGGATGATCCCAAGGCAAAAATCACATTTATTGATGTTGTACTCGGGCTCATGCAGATGCCAAATGTGGATGTCTATGTAACCGGAAGTAACTCAAAGATGCTTTCATCGGATATTCTGACGCAGTTTCGTGACAGAGGTGATGAGATAAGAGTGTTTCCGCTTTCATTTGCAGAATTCTACGAGGCATACGAGGAAGATAAGCGCGGGGCATGGCAGGATTATTACACTTACGGGGGCATGCCTGTTGTGACAACGCTAAACACGCATGAGGAAAAAAGCAGATATCTTCGTGATCTTTTTAGCAGGACTTACATTAAGGATGTACTTGAACGTCATAAAATTATAAATGAGGATGAAGTACTGGAGATTCTATTGGACATCCTTGCATCATGTATCGGTTCATTAACCAATCCCAATAAGTTGTCGAACACTTTTAAAAGTGAAAGACAGGTCAATGTAGCGCCGGAAACTATAGATCATTATATGGATTACTTTTTGGATGCTTTTCTGATTCAGAAAGCAATGCGGTATGATGTCAAGGGACGAAAGTATATCAAAACGCCTGCTAAGTACTACTATTCCGATCCGGGGCTGAGAAATGCAAGGCTTGGATTTCGCCAGTTGGAAGAAACACATCTCATGGAAAATGTATTGTATAACGACTTGGTCAGAAGGGGTTTTGATGTTGATGTCGGTGTTGTTGAATACAATACCAGAGGACGGGATGGGAGAAGCATAAGAAAGCAGCTTGAGGTTGACTTTGTGGTGAATAGAGGAAGTGACAGGTTTTACGTCCAGTCTGCTCTCAGTATCGCAGATTCGAAGAAGAAGGAACAAGAGATTGAATCGTTGCTGCGTATTCCCGATTCTTTCAAAAAGATTGTTGTGGTGAAAGATTACCTGAAACCTTGGAGGGATGAACACGGCATACAGTATATAGGAATAGAGCAGTTCCTTCTTGATGAGGGAATGTTGAAGTAAGAACTCTATAAATCTTATCACAGAGGTATCGTTGTTAGTATGAAAACAGTCTGTCAGGTATGTATGCATCATTGTGCCCTGTCTCCCGGTCAGATGGGAATCTGCAGGGCAAGAAAAAATGTGAACGGTCAAATTGTATGTGTAAATTATGGGCAGATAACATCCATTGCGCTTGACCCGATTGAAAAAAAGCCGTTGCATATGTTTTATTCGGGAAGCATGATTTTATCCGTTGGAAGTTTTGGTTGTAATTTGCGCTGTCCTTTTTGCCAGAACCATGAGATTTCCATGGCAGACAGTGAGGGTATTTATACAATCGAAATGACTCCGCGTATGCTGGCTGATAAGGCATTGGCGTATAAAGACGCCGGAAACATCGGAGTGGCATATACTTATAATGAACCGCTGATTGGCTGGGAATATGTGCGTGATACTGCCGTCTTAGTGAAAGAAGCCGGAATGAAAAATGTGCTGGTGACAAATGGCACGGCGGAACTTTCGATATTAGAAGAACTTTTGC
>CAZKOR010000438.1:0-2031 GCA_964554405.1 uncultured Bacteroides sp.
GCTATCTGATTCCGTCCAGCGCCACTTTTGAGGGGATTATGGATCTGGCGAATGGAGGTATGGCAACTGCGTGTAAAGACATGGGGATTCTTATGGCACATTGCATTGGTTGGTTCCTGCTTTATCTGTCAATCTCTAAGCGGCGGAAAACGAATGAATAATATAATCCTACCGGCTTCAGGGATTGAGTGAAGCGATACTTGCCTTTGATGGTATTGCTGTTATTTTTGACTATATTTATAAATAATTATATAGGTGCCACAAATCTTGAAAAATTTTAGATTTGTGGCATAATATTAACAGATTATATATCAAGGAGGCGTATGATATGTTCATTAAAAGAGAAAGGTATCTTGCTAAGATAAGACCTTTTTACGATGTTGATTTGATAAAAGTGCTTACCGGCGTAAGACGTTGTGGTAAATCTGTTTTGCTCAGTCAAATAGAAGAAGAGCTTAGAAGCATCGGATACGATGAAGAACACATAATCAAAGTAAATTTTGAAGATTTACAGTTTGAAAAGATCCGTAATGCGGAAGGATTGAACAAATATGTGATTGATCGCATAAAAGACGATGGGAGATATTTGCTCTTTCTGGATGAAATACAGCATGTTAGAAGCTTTGAAAAAGTTCTTTCATCTCTCAGGGCTACCGTTAATTGTTCTATCTTTATTACAGGCAGCAACTCTAAGATGCTTTCAGGGAAAATGGCAACATTGTTGGTGGGTAGATGTATAGAGTTTAGAATAATGCCATTCTCATTTTCGGAAAGCTATGAATATTGCAAGATACAGGGGAAAGAAATATCGCCGGACGAATTATTTATTGATTATATTAATTGGGGAGGACTTCCGCTTCGTTTTTCTTTTGAGCGTGAAGGTGATATTAAGAAATATGTCGAGCAAACTTATCAAGGAATATTGGATAAGGATATTATTACGGACAGATCAAAGATTAACAGACAGAAGTTTGAAAGGATCGCCGGATACATTATGGCGAATGCGGGAAAAGAGTTTTCCGCAAAGAATATAGAAACATATTTTGAAAACCACAACGAGGAACAGATAGATAAAAAGACTGTTTATAGGTACCTGGATAAAATGGAGAAAGCGTGTCTGATTGACAGGGTGAAGCGTTATAATATAGTAGGCAAGCAGGCTATGGCATACGTTGAAAAACAGTATGCTGTAGATACGGGATTTAGAATGGTTAATACGAATCTTGTAAACATCGAAGATACATTTTTCCTTGAAAACATTTTATACAATGAACTGGTGTCGAGAGACTATGAGGTTTTTGTGGGAAAGACATATAAGGGAGAGATTGATTTTGTCGTTATAAGCGGGAAAAAGAAATGCTTTATCCAAGTAGCATATTATTTAAGCGGCAAGCAGACGATAGAGAGGGAATTTGGTGCATTTAAGCCGATCAGCGATGCGTATCCCAAATATGTACTATCAATGGACAGACTGGATTTTTCAAGGGATGGTATTTCACACATAAATATAGTGGATTTCCTGATTGGAAAGAAGGATATTAATCCGATATAGTGCCACAAATTAAGAAATTTTATAGAATTGTGGCACACAGTATGAAATTTGAATTTTGTTGAGAAGAATCTGGAGACCAATGTTTTTCTTTAGATAATACAACAAAGAGGACGCAACATGGAGAAGAGAATTGGAAAAAATGAATGAAGTATTGATTCAGGATCTGTAGCAAAAAGAATGAAAAAAAATACCAATTTATGCCACGATATGCTATGATAAGCCAGAAAATCATCTGCCACAAAAGCGCATAAAAGTGGCATAAATACAGAAGGAGTTTTAGTGCAATGATTAAAATACTTTTCGTCTGCCACGGCAGGATTTGTTGGTCGTGATAAAATACATATAAATCAAATGTTTTCTGTGTTTCTTACTCAATTTTACCAATGATTTACCAATATTTCTGGAGAGTCAGACTTGCAACTATAAAACCAGAATGAGGAGATCAACAGAATGGATAAATTGAAAAAGCATATTTATGA
>CAZKOR010000439.1:0-2031 GCA_964554405.1 uncultured Bacteroides sp.
AAACTGTCAATTCCGGCGTCTATCATTTCCGGAATATGCTCTATCATGCACAAATCTTTCGAGTTAAAAATATAAGTTCCCCGGTCGTTTTCATAGACAGGCAGATACTCTCCCGGTCTTTTTTCCTCTACCACCGCATATTTCCAACGGCATGGATGGGTACAGGCGCCATGATTGGCATCTCTTCCGGTAAAATAGCTGCTTAAAAGGCAGCGTCCCGAGTAGGAAATACACATTGCCCCGTGAATAAAACTTTCTATCTCCAAATCTTCCGGTATTTTTTCCCGGATTTCTTTTATTTCTCTTAAAGATAATTCTCTTGCGGATACTACCCGCTTCGCTCCCTGTTTATGCCAAAACAGATAAGTCATATAGTTTGTATTATTAGCCTGAGTAGAGACATGAATATCTATATCTGGACAGTTTTCCTTTGCCAGCATAAACATACCCGGATCCGCAATAATTAACGCATCCGGCTTCATTTCTTTTAATTCCTTAAAATACTGCGCCGCTCCGTCTAAATCATAATTATGCGCCAGAATATTTGCTGTCACATGCACACGCACACCATGCTCATGTGCAAAAGCAATCCCCTGTTCCATCTCTTCTTTTGTGAAGTTTTTTGCCTTAGCACGCAGCCCGAAAGCCTCTCCGCCGATATAAACCGCATCGGCTCCGAAGATAACCGCTGTTTTCAGCACTTCCAGACTGCTTGCGGGAATCAGTAATTCCGGTTTTCTCATATAACACCTACTCTGTCTTAACGCCTAACGCTTAATGTAACTCCATCCCCAATCGGCAGAATTGCCGTTTCCAACTGTGGATGATGTTTTAATTCGTACAGATAATCCCGCATACGGGTATGTATCGTACGGTTTCTTCTCGTCACCGCATAACGGGACTGAATGATGTCGCCGTCCTGCAATACATTGTCGGATAAAAGAAGTCCGCCTTCCGGCATCAGACGCAGTATTTCCGGCAGAAAATGAATATACTGCCCCTTAGCCGCATCCATAAAAATAAAATCATACGAATCGTTCAGTTTCTTTAACCAGTCCGCCGCATCTCCCTCTAACAGGGTAATGGAATCTTCTTTTCCTGCACGCTTAAAGTTTTCTTTTGCAATAGGAATCCTTTTTTCATATTTTTCAATCGTCGTTATCCTGCATCCCTTCGGCGCATATTCGCTCATAAATAATGCAGAAAAACCAATGGCACAGCCGACTTCCAAAATAGACATGGGTTTTTTCATTGCAAGCAGCAATCGAATAAAACTCTGTGTCTGTGTCCGGATAATCGGCACATCGGTTTCCTTTGCTTCTTTTTCTATTGCACTTAAAATAGGAGGATTGTCCTGTTCCAGGGAATTAATAAACGCCACTGTACGCTCATCCATTATCATTGCCTGCATCCTCCGGATTTTCCACATCCCCAGCATCGCCCGCATCATCTGAGCCTTCCGTGTCTCCCTCGGCTTCCCCTATCGGCACATTGTCGGTAGATGCTCCGGTATCCTCTTCTTCTTCCTGTTCCGATGACATAATTTCCAACATTTCATCATTCGTCATAGACGTATTCAAGTCATAGATACCCGGTATAATTTTTCCATGATATTCCGACAAAAGTTCCTGCACAAAGAACAGGTTGGCATCCCGAATCAGACCTTTTTCCTCCAGATTCTTCCCGATATCCCTTACAGAATCGCTTGCTCCCACACTGATACTGATTGTCCTGCCGTCTCCGACACTCACCGGCTCTTCCGCAAAGACCCTGTAACCGTAATCATATGCCTTAACAGCCGTCTCATAAACAAACGAAACAAGAAAAACGACAGCCGCTATTTTGATGATTGTTTCTATGACAGAACCTATCAACTGCTTTATATCCATTACAAAAAACCTCCCATCTGAATTATAGAGTCAGCAATCTACTCAAAACCCAGTTCCGCAGTAATCCACACATTGACTTCCTGTATCATACGGCAGAAAGCAAGTTCCGCTCTTAAAAAGTCGTCCACTAAAGGATCTGCAC
>CAZKOR010000440.1:0-2028 GCA_964554405.1 uncultured Bacteroides sp.
ATATTAGAGATTGGGCACCTCAACATGAAAAGATGGGAAAAGGAATTACTTTGAGCAAAGATGAAATAAAAGAATTATATAAAATTCTAGGTGAGATTTTAGAAGAATAGCATCAGGCGGTGATTTTATTGAGAAGGACAGAAGGTAGGGAAACATTTTATAGACTGTTAGAATGGGATAAAGGACAAGCGGCATCAGAAAGGCTGGCAGCATTGATTTTAGAGCAGGAGGGGTTTCGTGATATTGATCCTTCACATCCATTTATCTGCACTTAGGTGGGTATTAGGTTGTGAATGGGATATGCTGGATACATAGAAACAAAAAGAGGTGATTTTATGTCAATTACATCCATAGAATATTTGCAAAGCCTTGTACGGGAACTTGTAAAACTACCGACCGAAACGGAATGGGTGGAGTTTAAGTGTAATAATAAGGAGCCGCAGTTGATAGGAGAATATATCTCAGCATTGAGTAATTCTGCCACATTGTGTGGTAGGGCAAAAGGATATCTTGTTTGGGGAATTCATAATGATACACACGAAATAATTGGTACAGAATTTCAATATCGGAAAATGAAAAAAGGAAATGAAGAACTGGAAGCATGGCTTTCACGTATGGTTTCACCACGAATCAATTTTAAATTTTATGAAATTCCTATGGATGGGAAACATGTTGTAATGATTGAAATTCCATGTGCCGAGAAACAGCCAGTTCAGTTTGCAGGAGTGGAATATGTTAGGGTTGGTACAAATAAGAAAAATTTAAAGGAATATCCAGATAAAGAAAGGGAATTATGGCAGGCGTTTGATACAACACCATATGAGCTTCGCTTGGCAAAAAGTAATGTTGGGGAAGATGAATTGGTTGTTTTATTGGATTATCCCAAGTACTACGATAAGATGGAAATGCCGATTCCGCGTAATAGGGATAAAGTTTTGGATGATTTACAGAATGAAAAGTTTATTATTAAAAATGATGCCGGGAATTGGAACATTACCAATATGGGAGCATTGATGATTGCGAAAGATTTGAAAAAGTTTGATAATCTTCATCGGCGATCTGTGCGTGTTATTTGGTATAAAGAAAATTCCCGATTGGATGCAATTAGGGAAAAAGAATTTTCGGGCGGTTATGCTTTTGCGCATGAGGATATTGTTCAATATATTATGACAATTATTCCGCAGGAAGAAGTGATAGTGGAAGCAACAAGGAAGTCCGTTATTAGTTTTCCGGAAATAGCAATTCGTGAATTGTTGGCGAATGCTATGATTCATCAGGATCTGCAACAGCGTGGTACGAATCCTATGGTGGAAGTGTTCAAAAATCGAATAGAGTTTTCTAATGCAGGTGCTCCGCTGGTAGCAATAGATCGTATTGTAGATACTGTTCCAGTATCACGAAATGAAAACATTGCCGGATTTATGCATAAATGTGGTATTTGTGAGGAACGAGGCAGCGGATATGACAAGATTATAGAGGCTACCGCAAAAAATGAATTGCTTGCGCCAAGAATTGAGAATCAGAATAACCAATTTACAAAAGCAGTATTGTTTGCAAAGGTTCCATTTGAAATGACAACAAAGGAAGATCGTGTTCGCACTTGTTATATGCAGGCTTGTTTGGCTTATGTCAATTACGAGGCTGTCTCTAATGGAGATATTAGGAAATTATTCGGATTATCGGATCAAGAAATGACAAAAGCATCACGTTTAATTCAAAATACAATAGATGCAGGGTTGATTAAGGCAGTTGATCCGGAAACAGCACCGAGATATAAAAAATATATACCATATTGGGCATAATTTTTAACTTTCGCTAACTTTCACTAATTAGCAAATTTATGTTTCACAATAGTATATACAATGTCAAAAACCTTTATTTTATGCGGTTTTTGGCATTGTTTTTTATGATTTAGATAAAGTTTTAACTTTCGCTAACTTTCATGGTGTCCAAAATTGTTATTGACGTTGATGGGAACATTCAAGATATTTATTTTTATACGTCAAAGCCTGTTCCGGTTTCTGCCAT
>CAZKOR010000441.1:0-2009 GCA_964554405.1 uncultured Bacteroides sp.
ATTAATCCGGTTGGTGTTGATCCAGTACCAACAGTAACGACAAGATTAGATACGGACAACTCTATCATGCTGGCAGATGGAAATGTACTTGATAATTCTTTTATTACAAATTCTGTTACGAGAGGAGCTAAGGTCGTTGATGTCTCAGGTATGCCACGGCAGGGGATATTGATATATTTTTTAGATGAAAATGGGAGATATCAAGGACTGCAGAGAATCTTTTATTGGACAGATGATGGTTGGACGATAATTTCTGAAGAAATACAGGAATGATTGGCGAACAAACCAACTGTTTCGTTATTATTGGTGAAAGGAGGAATCTGTCTGAAAAAAATGCAGGAAGGCGGTGATTTGCAACTGTATGATGTTTGGCACTTGAAATGGAATAAACTTTGAAAGGAGCAGGAAGAAGAAAAATGTCAGTAACAGGAGTAAGCAGCAATTGTAACGGAGTGGAATATTATAAGAGTACAGCTTCAAAAACAAAGGCGGAGGAATCTTTTTCATCAGGAATACCGGAAAAGCCTGAAGAAACGCTCCAAACGGAACAGGAGGAAGTACCAGATGCATCCGGGGGATTGTCATTTGCAGATATATTTTATAGTGGCAGGTTTAAATTAAATCAGATACCGGTTGTAAATCAGATTGTATCCTCAAAAAATCCGGAAGATGGAAAAATATATCGAGCATATTTTACGGACAACGAGATTATCTGCCATGATGCATATGGTAAAACAGCGTGGGAAGTAGAGGTGAATGAAGATCAACAACAAAAGGTGAAGGATTTCTTTAAAGAATTTACCCCTTATAAATGGGCAAAGGAATTATATTCTGGAGATAATATGGGTATGGCCACAGTGAAAAACTTCTGGCTGGAATTATTTGAAAAACACTGATTTTGTCTGGCCAGGCGAGCCTTTGGCAAAGACATATGAAAGACCGGAATACAGGAAGCTGTATCCGGATGTGGGCAGGAAAAAGGAGGAACAAAATGAGTATTAGTGGAATTGGAAGTGTCAATTCATATATTTACAATATGAAGACAGGAAAGCTTTCGACAAAAGACGGGCAGAAGGATGAGTTTGTAGATTATTTTAACGGAGATCTGAATGAAGAAGATTCCAGTACTTTGAACGGTTTTGACCAGGAACGTAAAAGCAATATCAAGAAAATGTTTGAAATGATGAAATGGGGAATGATCGGACCAAATCAGCTTGAAACTCTCCAGGAAGATGAAGTTGAAATTACCACGGAGAATGTCGATGCGACGACAACGGTTACATATCTCAATGGAGAGAAAATCCTTACAGTTATCGGGGCGGTAGAGTATACACAGGAGGAAATCAATACTTTCGGATCAATAAGGCAGCCGTACAAAACCACGCATCCTACAGGCTACGATCCTTCGAAAAACCGTCTCAGCATAGGAGTAGGGAGCAGATTTGAATTTGGAAACGGCTACAGATTTACAGTGGAAAATGATATGGTAAGAGTTGACAGTTACGGGAGAGGTACGGAGGAAGATATTTTAAAGGCAGATTCATTTGCGTGTGGATTAAGCGCTTTGATACACTTTGGCGATCAGCAGGCCTTTTCTGCCCTGTATCGTGACTGGGTCAGCACCCCTATGATGCTTGAGTTCCTCAGAGAAACAGGTGTGGATACGGACAGGGAGTTTATCATCAACGATACCGTATGTGAAGTAAGGGATGGAAGGATAAAGGAAGTAGGCAATAAAGTGGGTGTCCCTGGTTCAATCCATCAGGCGGCAATGAAACGTTTGGAAGAAATGCTGTATGTGCCACTCTCAAAGAGATAAGGACATTTCTCTTAGAGACAAAACTTATGAGATAACGCTTGGACCTGTGGGAGAGCGATTATAAGTTCTGACTGATTGAAGAACTTAAGGGGAGATATGTAGATACGGGAAAAACAGATATTTCTATAGGTCTTTCCGGTTCATTCAGCGCCGCTCTGGTGTTAGCAGCACCGGGCGGCGCTACTATAAT
>CAZKOR010000442.1:0-1988 GCA_964554405.1 uncultured Bacteroides sp.
GTACTTCCTTCAATCACATCCGCCGTTGTAATATATCCCTCTCTGTCCAAATCGCTGCGGTATCCTGAAAGGGGCGGGAATAGACCGGTTACCAGTTCTTTTCCAATCCAGCCTGATGCCATCGGGTCTCCGCTTAAATTCGTAAAAGAATCAATCCGGTCACTCTTGGCTGTAAAAAGCACATAATTTCTGGACAACACGCCAAGACAGGTCATCAGATAATAATAATCATCATAAGTTTCAATTATCTCACCATCTTCCGATACCATTTTCACATCATACTGATGGGATATGACGCTTCCCTCTGCACAATAAGTCAGATGCTTACCGTAATAAGGATGGCTATTGCCGATTGCCGTTGACCTTGCTTCTTTCATATAGCTATTAATAGTATCCTCATCCAGCCACTCCGTCTGTCCGTCTTTACGAAGACCTGTCTCACTGTCCAACTCAAGCATATAAATACCCGCGCCAAAAGAGCCATAGGTCAGATACATATTTCCGGCTGCATCATATACTACCTGGGGGTCAAGCGCTACGACATTATAATATAAGGCATCCTGCGCGTAATCACTGATAGACTGCAATATACAGCCTACATACTGAAAAGATTTCGCTTCCAGTGTCGGCGTCCATGCCAAAGCGATACATACCCGGTCATGCTTTTCCTCATCATAAGCAGAATTCACAAGACAGGTATACAGCCAGTAACCGCCGTAAGAGGCAGGAACCAAATCAGCCGCCCAGAACTGACAGTTCGCTACATCCTTTAACATCCAGTCATTCACCTGCGTCCAGCCGCTTGCCTGTGTGTCTGCCGCCGTTGTCTTCCCAAGATATTCCCAATGCATCAAGTCTTTGGAACGGCGTATGATATTTCCGCCTTCCCAGCCGGTCTGTACCATATAATAATATCTTATTCCGTCAATCTCTACTTCCGTTAACGACGGATCATGAACATTACAGTTCTCGTCAGTCTCTCCATCTGAGTTACTATCCCATAAAAATTCAAATTCGCCGTTCGCTACGGTTTCCGTATTGAAATCATAATTCGGATTCTCAGGATATGCGGACACTACCCGTACATTTACGGTATATACGACTTCACCGCCGCTTATCAGGTCAAGAAAAACGATACCGTTCTGCTTCGCCTCCTGATTCGCTGTCAGCGTATGATTCTCACTGTCCCAATCTGCCAACTCTTCCACTGCAATAGAATTGTAATCCCCGTCAACCGCTGACAGTTCTACATTATCTATCCCACTCTCTTCCACAAGCTCCAGCGTGTATGTAATAGCAGTCTCTGTCAGATATCCCAATGAAAGATTGTCATAGCAGATGGCAGCCGCAACATCACTATTAACGTACTTCCTGCTTCCATCTCCATTCCGGTTAGTTAATACTCGCACATCATAATCTAACGGCTTCAAATCAGAGGATACCGGAACGAATTCGTAATCACCTGCTGCTGTCATATCTTGTGCCTCCTCCTGTTCCTCATTTTGTGTACCGTCCTGCACAACATCCGTATTTTTTTCCGATACAGTATCGCCTGCCGTGTCCTGTTTGCCGCAGGCAACGGTCTGTAACAAAAGGAAACTGCTTAATACTATGCATTGCAGGCTTTTTACTGCCTTTTTCTTCTTCATAACTCTGCTCCTTTCTTAGAAGGAAACCCCTCGCATCAAATCATGCAAGGGGCAGCCTTTTATCCATCTATAAAGAGTAGCTATTCAAGTATCTCTCCTGTTCCGGTGTCAGGACATCAATCTCTTTTCCAAGGAATGCCAGCTTACGCTTCGCAACATCCTTATCTACTTCCTCGGGTACATCAATCAGCTTCTCTTTCAATTCACTTCCATGCTCTACCAGATATTTCGCGGAAAGCGCCTGGATTGCAAAGCTCATATCCATAATCTCCGCCGGGTGTCCGTCGCCTGCTGCCAGATTCACAAGTCTGCCTTCGGCAAGAACAAATATCCACTGTC
>CAZKOR010000443.1:0-1986 GCA_964554405.1 uncultured Bacteroides sp.
AAAACACCTATTACCATTATCAAGGGGCAGCTTCAAGGTATGCTCTATCAAGTGGGACGCTATAAAGACAGGGAAACATATCTTGCCGGGTCTTTAGAAGTTACAGACACCTTAGAAAAAATGGTGCAGGAGCTTTTGACAATATCGCGGTTGGATACTCCGGGCTATACCTGCAAAAAATGCAGAATTAATCTCAGCAAACTCATAATTGACCGACTTGCTGTATATGAAGATTTATTTATACAAAAGGATTTAACCGTTGAACACTCCATATCCCCGGAAACTTTTATTTTAGGGGATATACAGTTACTGCAAAAAGTATTGGATAATCTCTTAGGAAATGCGGCGGCGTATTCGGAAACCGGAAATCGTATAATCGTGAACTTGCGGAAAGAAACTGAAAACGCCAACCTCACGATTGAGAATACAGGCGCACATATCCCGGACGAGGATATTCCCAAAATATTTGAGGCATTTTACAGGGTAGATCAGTCACGAAACCGACAGACTGGCGGCACTGGATTAGGATTGTATATTGTAAAAACGATTCTTGACCTACATGGAGCAGAAATCAAAATTGCGAATACTGTTCAGGGCGTTATCGTTTCTGTACAGTTTTAGAATATCGGGAAGGCGGCGAGTTTTTAGCTTGCCGTCTTTTTCTATCTCCATATAAAAAACATATTCAATACAAAGTAGATTCAAGTTAGAATGGTATTCTTTCACTGTACCCGGAAAAGGGTAACAGAAAGGAGATTCTACTATGAAAAAAAGTTTACCAATTATCTTTGCCGCCCTCTTAACAGTAAGTGTGCTGACAGGGTGCGCAAGCCCCAAAAGTTTGGGCCAACGGAATCCTTCGTCCGAACAAAACAATACTGCCATGCAAGTTTCCCCTAACGCGTCTGCTGCATATGAAAAGCTGATTGCATACAAGACCGACGGCTATGAAAAGCAGAGCATAGCCGATTTTAACAAGGCACTTGCTTCCACACCCGATGAATTGACAGAGTTCCTTGCCGCAGTAGCTGATGTGAGCGGCATCATATCCAACGATGATGAAAATTATGATTTTTTAGACACAACAATCCGTTTTTCGTCTCAGGAATTATATTGCGAGCATATGGGAGAAGAATTTACATTTTTCATTGATCTGTCAAAACAGAGTAGACTTTGCGACTATTTGGACCAGGAGGGGGAACCCGTATATGAGTTTAACTGTTTCGTTGATTCGAATGTCCCTTACTCCATCGATGATCCGAAACTTGTAACGGTAGCAGAGAGGGATAATATTTTACTGACGTTCAAAGAAGAAATGCAAAATTATTTGAATGGTCTAAGCGAAACAGAAATTGCGGATGACAATATCAAAAAAATGCTCATAGACAAGTCCGCTGAACTTGCAAGAAACCTATCCACTGACAACATGAAACTATCGCCTTGTGAGATTTACCTGCTTGATATCACCGGCGAGGCAGAAGAAACTTAGAAAAATACACATAAGACAACCGCCGCAGATGGCTCACTACCATATGCGGCGGTCTGTCATTTCCACAGGCAGGTAGGGTGGCCTGATAACGGAAATTACTTGGAAAGCGGGAGATTTCTATGTTATAATCAGTGGGTGCTTTTGCAGAAGTAACCAATGATAGGAAGGTGCCTATATGCATACAAAAAAGTCTTATGTCTTATAAAGTGATGCTTGATGTTATTTAGCTTACTGGATATAATTATACCGATATCAGAAGCTGTAGAAAGAGTTTCTGATAGCTGAAAAGGAATTTAGGATAATTCTGCAACATTTGGGTTCTATGCATAAAATCAGAGAATGATACGCTAAATTGACAGGATGACACGCTAAGGTGGTGGCATTTAGACAACTTTGATTCTATAATCCAGACAGAAAAAACAGAAAGAGAGGTTGTTTAAGATGACTTTTGGAGAGAAATTGAAAGGTCTCCGCAAGGAGAAAGGCTATTCTCAGGA
>CAZKOR010000444.1:0-1970 GCA_964554405.1 uncultured Bacteroides sp.
TACGGAGAAGATGATACAATAGAAGTTTATATGAATGACAAATGGTTTATATTTGAGTATAGGGAAGAAAAAGAGCATCAATCAGTTGAACCAACTGAACCATCTGTAGTTAGGACATATGAGGTAACTGAATCAGACACTGCTTTTGAAGATGATGAACTGGTTACTATGGTTAAATATTATGAAATGAGTGATGGTACTTGGAAAACAGACAATTATGCATATCAGTATAGATTAGAAATTACTGGTAGAATGGGCGGTGCAGAAAAAGACAGTACATTTGTTTTTTTAAGCAACATAAAAGATATTACATTTGAACAGGCATGGAAAGCAGCAGGATTTAGTAGTAATATGGATGACTATTTTAAAGAAGAGGATGCAAAATTTGTAGCTCTGAAATAGATATTACTTTTTTTGCGATTGTATTACAATAAACTTTGTAAAGAGGGCTACCCAATCAAACGGATAGCCTTTTTTCAATTCCCAGACCAAATTTCTCCAATATTCAGTAGGCAAAATTCAAAATGCAGTTTCCTAAATTGCATAAAAATCCAAGAAATGTATGAATATACAGGTTAGTTTAAGCTAATAAGCAGTGGAAACACTTTTCCGAAAAGGGAGTTATTTACTTACTGAATTACTTCTCCAACAATATTGCATAAGTAGCAATCTCAATGTCAGAAATAACGGTGGTCTGTTACAAAGTTATATATGGAGAATATTTGTATCGTCCACACAAAGCGGCATAGCTATTCTTTCTCCAAAAACCTCCATTTTTACAGATTTCCCAAGTTTGCGATTCTTGAAAAGAATGGAATGTTTCTACTGAAAATACATCTAATAAAAATTTCCCACCGGGTTTTAAATGTTGGTATATTCTTTGCATTAACATTTTTCTGTCATTTGTAGATAATGCTCCAAAATCGCAATATATCATTGCTGCAAAATCAAAAACCTTATACAGTGACATTTTTAAATAATCTTGATATATATAGTTGATGTTTAATTGTTGCTTCACCGCAGAATGTGCAGCGTAGTCTATTGATCTATGTGAAAAATCAATGCCTGTCACTACATATCCATATTGGGCAAATATTTCAGAATATATTCCCGGTCCACACCCAACATCAAGGAGCTTAGGATATCTTGTTGGTGGTACAATTTCCTTTATCCATGCTGCCGACTTTTTGATAAATGATAGTTTTCTACTTGCACCGTCAAATTCCGGATTAAGGTGTGCCTTGAGCATTTGCATAGAAATGTGTTCATCATCCCAAAATTCGTGCTCATTTTTTGAATAAAGAGAAGGTTTTTCTAATCTTTGGATAATGTTGTTTAACATCATTTTCTCCTTTCCGAATGCAAAAGAAAAACCGTAGATTTTACTCTACGGCTAATCTTGCAAATGATGAAGAATAGTTAAGAGTAAAATAAAATCAAACATTAGATACGAAAACAGAACCGCCTAAGCAGCTTGTTTCTACCTATTGAATTGATTTTATCTACTCTTTTCCAGTCATATCCATGTCACTGATTATGTGACATCTGATACGCCGGATTTTCATCACCTTTTCTATTTGATTTTTTTGTTATTCTATACCGCAAAATTGGTTCTGTCAATTCATATATGTTTTATTTAAGCTATTGAATTATGAATTTTAAAATCATATAATGGAAACTGGTAATTCAGAAATAGACAAATCGAAATATCGGAGGTGAAATGAATGAATAGAGTGATACGAAACGTAGACGGACAAAAAGACCAGAAAAATTCTTTAGAACTGGTGGAAACGGTGTTTTCTGAATCGGAGGGAGAAGAAAAAGGAAAAGAAGTTAGAAGTCTTGTCGAAGAAATAAGAAGCAAACAGTATTATCTGCCGGAATTGGATTTAATTATGGTGAATGAAGAAAACACTATCATTGGTTATGCCATGTTTTCAAGATTTCACTTGGGTGGAAAATACGAAAAT
>CAZKOR010000445.1:0-1968 GCA_964554405.1 uncultured Bacteroides sp.
TTGCAAACGTTTTTAAGAATATTTTTAAACTACAATATGTAGATTCTACCCCCCCTGAGAAATACCAAATATTGGGGATGACGGATTTATTTGGGACACAAAAAAAGCAGAGGCTCGCTTGAATCTCCGCTCTTATAAATGTTTTCCTCTGTTATTTAACCCTAAATTCTTCTGCTTCCTCTTCTGTAAGAGGTCTGCCCAATTCCTTTGAAAGTTCAATCATTTTCCGCCACTCATACCTTTTACCATCAGATGGCTCCGTTAATCGGCTGTCTTTTGCATAATAAGCAATGTCATGTGTAAAAGCAACTTCTTCCAACAACAGATGCATCATCAATCCCATGTTCTTTCAACAAAGCACGGAGTCTTTCCGTTTCGGCGAGCGTTTCATTCAGTAACTCATCTTTTTCGACAATAAGAGAACTCTGTTCAGTAATGAGAGAATCTTTTTCAGTAATGAGAGAACTCTGCTCGGCAATAAGAGAATCTTTTTCAGTAATAAGCGAATCCCTTTCGGCAATCATTCTTTTATAAGTCCGAATCTCCCGGTAGTATTCTTCCCTGTCCTGGCACCGCTTCCGAATATCCTCTTCGGCACTGAGCCAGAGCATAGTCTTGGAAGCTTCGCTAATATAGTCGTTTTCAGAAGCTAACATATATATCTCCTCCCACGTTGTGGCTTTGAACAATTTTGCCCAATAATCAATCTGGTATTTTTTATCTTCATCAGTTGCTAAATCTATCCGAGATAAGTCTACCACACTCAGGATAAAGTTGTCACTATAAACTTCATGATTTTTTACATTAATTAGTTTGTATGTAGCATAAAATTCCGGTGATTCTTCAAAAAGAGTATAATCAAGGAAGCCGATATGCATCACCGGCTGCACCTCGCCATATTCCTGCCCGTGGTCAAGCTGGTCGAAAGAACGGCACAGGTATATAAGGGAGCGGTTCTGCCAGTCAAGTTTATTAGCAACCTGCATTTCCAAATTAATCAGAGTACGGTCATTAAGCAGGACATTGATATCCAGCCGGAATTCTTTATTGTCGATAGCTTCGCCCAGAATAATCGGGTTTGTAATCTCTACAGAAATAACATCCTTTTCTGAAAGATGGAGCAGAGAGCAGATGAGACCGCGCAATACTTTGTTGTTTGTCTGTAAAACAGCACGGAACATGTAGTCGTTAGTCATGTTGAAACGGAGCGGGCCGCTGGCGCTCTGTACGGAAAGGAATGGTTCAGAGTCTAGAGAAGTAACAGATTTGTCTTGATTCATAGAAATGTCTCCTTTTGTAAGATAGAATTGTGTTTGCTGGCTCATGACAGAACATGACGCCGAAAAGAGCAATTTGTTATGTCGTTTACTATAGTTATAACATAGAAAAAATAAAATGCAATTCTTTTAAGCAGGCAGAGGTGTAGAAAAAATAAAGACGGAATATCGTTTGCGAAACAGAAATATCATGATATGGATAAAAAAGCACTACTTTTCTTTTCAGCGCACAAGATATAGTATTGTGCATTTTGGCATACATGCGGGGAGTCTCATCGTGCGGAATGATTATTATCACATTGCCGCCTGAAGCGGAGCAAAGAACAAATCCCCGCCCCGTTGATCGCTTCAAGTTTCACGCCCCATTGCTTGCGGCTGGGCTATTGATTTTTTACCTCCAACATATCCCGTACAGCCTTAATAAATTCTGCACTGTTTAATACAGTAACGTCTTTTAACGAAGTAATAAGCGCCAAATCCTTAGTCATCTTGCCGGATTCAATAGTCCGAATGGTTGCCTGTTCGAGTTTATCAGCAAAAACGGACAGTTCTTTAATACCATCAAGTTCACCGCGCTTTCTAAGCGCGCCTGTCCATGCAAAAATCGTTGCCACAGAATTAGTAGAGGTCTCTTCGCCTTTTAAATGCTTATAGTAATGTCTCTGCACGGTTCCGTGTGCGGCCTCATATT
>CAZKOR010000446.1:0-1959 GCA_964554405.1 uncultured Bacteroides sp.
GACGATCTATGACCTGACTGTGGAGAAGAGCGGAGAAGAGATCGTGATCCGCGTGTCGGGCAGCGGTTTTTTGTACAATATGGTGCGCATCATTGCGGGGACTTTGATGGAGGCTGGATACGGGCGCACGGCGCCGGAAAAGACGGAAGAGATTCTTGCGGCGAAGAACAGGGCTGCGGCAGGGCCGACGGCGCCCGCGTGCGGGCTGGTTTTGACGGAAATTTCCTGTGAGTAATGAGCTGGGGAATATATCTGTATGGATACTTGACTGTGAAAAATAGGATAATAATGTTGTGATAATACGGAACTTATTTTTGATGAGGTGGGAAAATGATGGAGAGCGACAGGTCTCTTGTCCAGTATACAAATACAGGTGACATCTTGCGTGATATGTGTGAGATTATCGAAGTGTCCCGTAAGAGTGCATATCAGACGGTTAATCTTGCTCTTGTACGTCGTAACTGGTTGCTTGGCCGTAGAATTGCAGAAGAGGAACTAAATGGTGATTCTAGGGCCGAATATGGTTTGAATATTATCAAAAATTTATCTAAAGAATTGACAGATGAATATGGCAAAGGTTTTACAAAAACGAATCTCTATAATTTTTATCTGTTTTATAAAACATTTCCGGAAATTTTCCACACAGTGAGTGGAAAATCTGTGTCATTGCTTTCATGGACACATTACAGAACACTTTTACAAGTAAAAGACGATGCTGCCAGAGCATGGTACGCCAAGGAAGCTGCAGATCAGACTTGGGCTGTTCGTACGTTGCAGAGAAATATAGACTCGCAATATTATTATCGTTTGCTGTCATCTCAGAATATAGAATCTGTAAAAAATGAGATGAAGGAACTTACTACAGTTTATCAGCAGGATAGGCTGGAATATCTGAAAAATCCGGTTGTGGCAGAATTTCTTGGTTTTTCTTCTAATGTAGATATGACAGAGACACAGCTTGAATCTGCTATTCTTTCCAATTTGCAGAAATTCCTGATGGAGCTTGGCAAAGGGTATGCATTTGTTGCCCGCCAACAACATATTTAGACAGAGAAACAGGATTATTATATCGATTTGGTTTTTTACAATTATATTCTGAAATGTTTTGTATTAATTGATTTGAAAACAGGAAAAATCACGCATCAGGATGTGGGCCAGATGGATATGTACATTCGGATGTATGATGAATTGAAGCGTAGTGAGGGGGATAATCCCACTTTAGGTATTGTGCTATGTTCTGAAACAGATGAGGACATAGCCCGATATTCTGTGATGCATGGCAGTGAGCAGCTTTTCGCTTCAAAGTACAAGTTATATCTGCCTACAGAAGAAGAGCTGCGTGCGGAGATTGAAGCACAGAAAGCAATTTTCTATTTGCAGCAGAAAGAAGAAGGTGCCACCAATGAGGCTTGAGGATGACCGGAAAGTCTTGCGGCCGGATTTCATAATGAAAAACATATGAATAGTCTTCTGTCAAAGTCGAAAGATAGGTATCGAAAGAAATAAGGTTTTTTTAAAAAAGGTATTGACTCTCCTCTTAGGTCAGAGGGTAAACTGTCCGTAGATTCGAATCAAATTGGCGAAAGGCGGCAGAAAGTATGCTACAGATCGGTGAATTTTCAAAGATATGCCAGGTCAGCGTCAAGACGCTCCACCACTACGACAAGATCGGTCTGCTGGCGCCGGCGGAGGTAGACCGCCTTACGGGCTATCGATTTTATCAGCCGGAGCAGATTGACACGATGAACTATATCCAGCGTCTGAAACGCTACGGATTTTCTTTGGAAGAGATTCAGAGTATACTTGCCGTTTCGGATAACAGTGAGCTGAGGGGCATGCTGCGCCGGCAGAAGGAAAAATTGAAGCAGGAACAGCAGGAGATGGCCATTGTCCTGAACGAGCTCCAGACACACATTTCTGTATTTGAAAGGACAGGTGACATTATGACATATCAGAAGA
>CAZKOR010000447.1:0-1958 GCA_964554405.1 uncultured Bacteroides sp.
TGCGATTTTACAGCTATTTTTATGCCTAAAATTCATAACATGGAGGAAAATTAATATGTTTAAAGGAATCGTATTTTTTATAAAAAACGGCTGGAAATATGACAAAAAATATATTCTCTGGAGAGTACTTTACCAGTTTATCAACTCGCTGATACCGATTGTTGCCACAATAATGCCCAAATTAATAATTGATGAATTAATTGGAAATCAGGAAACAGGGAAGCTGCTTGTGTATGTTTCCGTTCTGATTGTCTATACTGCAGCAGCGACTATATTCTCTGAATATTTTAATTGGGACGGATTTAGCAGACGATGTAAAGTAAACGCAGAGTTTGACAGTGATCTGCATAGACATTTGGTGGAGGCTGATTTTGAGAGATTAGAAGATCCGAATTTTTTAGATATGCAGAAAAAGGCCAGCAAATTCTTATACTGTGACTGGCATGGATTTGGTTATTTGCTTGACTGTTCATTGAATGCACTTGGTCAAATTTTCACATTAATTGGAATAGCTGCTATTATAGCTACAATTGATTTTAGAATATTGATCTTGTTTATTGTACTGATCATTTTGGGAGCATTGATTGAAAAAAGGGCTAAGCAAAATGCAATCAGATTGTCGGAAGGTATCACCAAAGATCAAAGAGGCTGGATGTATTATGCAAGTCTGTTTGAAGATCATAGTTTTGCAAAGGAGATTCGGTTAAATTCTCTTGGGAAGTGGCTGCTCGACAGAGAGAGAAATTATTTTACAAAAGTAAACGATAATCAAAAGAAACAAAATGACGGATTTATTATCTCCGGATTTTTTGGAGCGATTTTTACATTGGTTCAGCAGAGCGCAGCGTATGCTTATTTAATATATTGCGTAATTAGCGGCGCCATTTCAATCGGATCGTTTACAATGTATACAGGTGCAGTTACAACATTTGCTATTGCATTCCGTAAGGTGCTTGACAGTTTGATAGAAATTCAGGCGTATGACACTTACTATGACAAACTTGATGAATACCTGAATTTGCCAAAAACATTGCGAGAGGGTAAGGAATTGATTGATGCGGGCAGAAATCATTTTATTGAATTCAGAAATGTCAGCTTCAAATATTCCGGCAGTGATGTATATGCTCTTAAAAATATCAATATCACAATTCCCTTTGGTCAAAAACTCTCTATTGTTGGGGAAAACGGTGCCGGAAAGACAACATTTGTCAAGTTGATGACCAGAATGTATGATCCGACAGAAGGTGAAATTCTTTTAGACGGAGTAAATATCAAAAAAATAGACTATGAACAGTATATGAGCTTTTTTTCATCAGTATTTCAGGATTACAAGCTGTTTTCATTTTCTATTAAAGATAATGTTGCACTTGCACAGCCTATGGACGAAGATAAAGTAAGAGATATTCTTGAGTATGTAGGGTTCGGCGAAAAATTACGCAAGTTGCAAAATGGTATTGATACTTCTGTTTTTAAGAACTTTGATGAAGAGGGATTTGAACCATCAGGAGGAGAAAGCCAGAAAATTGCTTTGGCACGTGCTTTATATAAAGACACACCTATCGTGCTTTTAGACGAACCGACTGCAGCCATGGACCCGAAAGCTGAATACGAGCTTTATCAAAAATTTAATGAAATGGTTCAGGGAAAGACAGCAGTATATATTTCGCATAGACTGTCAAGTGCTAAATTCTGTGATGTAATAGCGGTATTTAATAATGGACAGATAATTGAGTATGGCTCACATGACGAATTGTATAGCAAAGGTGGAGTATATACGGAGTTATTTTCAATGCAATCTCAGTTTTATTGTTAGTGATTTGTTGTGAACAGACCTAATCACCCTCCGCCACTTGGCGGAGGGGATTTCATGGTATTTGTGTAATAATTTCATTCACGGCGGAAATTACAAACACATCTAATTCCTCTTTTGATAGATAAGTGCTATGTTCCTCAATGTT
>CAZKOR010000448.1:0-1950 GCA_964554405.1 uncultured Bacteroides sp.
ACCAGAAAGAGTAACAATTACTTCCTCGCAGTCAAATAATGATTTTGATAATCTTACTTCCTTGACTGTGCCATACAGTCTTGTGGTATCGGGGGATGATTATTATGTGTATCTAGTAACAGATGAAAAAAAAGTTTCGGTTTTGGAGCGATTACATAGATTTGATAAAACATTGCCGGATATTGGGTTGAAAATGAAAACGGGCTTGACAGTTGATTTCCGAAATCGTGAGATACTTCGTGATGAAGCAGAAGAAGGCGCAATACCGCTTTTTTACTCACAGCACATCAAACAGGGGGAAGTGCAGTTCCCTATTCAAAAAGAACATGAGTATATGGTGACGGATCAAAATGGGTTGATGCAGGAAAACCGAAATTATTTGTTTGTCAAGCGTTTTACGGCAAAGGAAGAACAACGTCGTCTACAGTGCGGCATATATCTGTCGAAAAAATATCCGCAGTATAAGAAGATCAGTACACAGAATAAGATAAATTTTATAGATGGATTGATAACGGAAATGTCGGAATGTCTTGTGTATGGATTATATGTGATTTTTAATTCTACCATTTATGATGAATATTACAGGATTTTGAATGGTTCAACGCAGGTAAACTCAACAGAAATTAATGCAATGCCCGTGCCTGATTTGGACAGCATACAGGAAATGGGCAGGAAGCTGATGAAAAGCAAAGATATGTCGGAAAAATAATTGCAATATGATACTGGAGGGATACTGCGGATAAAATTGATGAGGCAAGAGAATTATTGAAGATGCTTGGGATGCCCAAAGCGCAGCAGGCGGATATTTGTTGCTATGTACTGTTGGCGATGACAGGAATAAAGCAGGATACAGCGTGGGCGAATGCAGGTAACGAGTGGATTCGTATTCATGACATTATTCAGTTTGCAAATGCAAATTATGGATCAACTTATGCAGAAAACAGCAGGGAAACTTTTCGTAAGCAGGCGTTACATCATTTTCGGAATGCTGCACTTGTAGAGGACAATGGAAAAGCGACAAACAGTCAAAATTATAGATACCGACTTACAGAAGAAACATTGCAGATGGTTAGGGCATTTCAAACATCAGAGTGGCATAAATCTGTGAGTCGATTTTTGAAATATCATGAAAAATTGATAGATATATATACTTCAAAAAAGAAGATGACGATGATGCCAGTGCGCGTCAATGGAGTTGAATTTCAGTTTTCTACAGGCAAGCACAATGAGTTACAAAAAGCTATTATTGAGGAATTTGCACCACGCTTTGCTCCTTGTTCGGAGTGCCTGTATGTTGGTGATACCATAGAAAAGGATTTGGTGAAAAACGTGAATAAGTTGACAGAATTGGGATTTGAGATAACATTACATGACAAGATGCCGGATGTAGTCTTATATAAAGAAGATAAGAACTGGATATATTTTGTGGAATCCGTGACTTCTGTAGGTCCGATGGATTCCAAAAGAATATTGGAACTGACGGACATGACAAAGAAAGTATCAGCAGGAAAAATCTTTGTGACAGCATTTCTTGATTTTAAGACATATAAGAGATTTTCGGAGTGCTTGGCATGGGAAACGGAAGTCTGGATTGCGGAGATGCCGGAACATATGATACATTTGAACGGGGATAAATTTTTAGGGTCGAGATAGTGATAAATTCTACTTTCGGTCAGATGAATTTAGGTGCGGTGTGTTGTGCATCTTGCCAGCCCACCGCCGTTCTCTCTAATTCCGCGCGATTCTACGCAAAGCTATGGATTTTTCCTTGCCGATGTTCTATAAATATAATGAAATGAAAAAATTCTTTCGTTATCTGAGAACTCGCTCGCTCGCTTTTGTCGGAAGCCTGATTCTGGCGTTCCTCTATCTGATAATGATTTTCGCGGAGGGGGAATAGGCAATGGCGGACGCATACCTCAAGACGAATTATCACACGCACACGACATT
>CAZKOR010000449.1:0-1944 GCA_964554405.1 uncultured Bacteroides sp.
TTTTATCCAATCATAATTTTATGCCAAAATAAAATAGCCAGCACCTTTCACGCTGACCGCAGTATCTTTAATACGACTATTGCATAATTTATACCCACAAACGAAATTAACTGCCGCTTGTACTGTATAACGAGTGAACGCATTGGCAACTCAGATCAGAAAACGACATCTACATGCGTTCACGAGTATAACAACTAACTTCCGAATTTCAAACCCTTTAACGATACCTCTACATGATAACGATAGTCTCTGAAAATTCCTCCTTTGTAACGATTACCCCTACTCTCTTAACGATAGCTGTAAAATCCGTAGTTTTCCTTTCCTCATTCGTAGTCTTATCGTAGTCCTTATTTTGAAAAGGGAAAGTTATGCCCCCACTCTGCCCTACTTTACCAAGATATGCCACTCACACCACACCCCTGCCGTGGCAGACGAAAAGTATCTTAATCATGTTAATTTTTCCTCCTGAAATGCTCTGATTTGCCGTGTTTTGACACGATTTGCGCGGTTTGCGGTTTCCGTAGAAATTATGAAAAATGTAATGAAATAAGCAAATCGAGGCAAAACGGGGCAAGTTGATGCCGTCAAACGTAGTAGGAATTGGGGGTTTTTACTACTCTCCTTTTCCATACACGTTTAATAGTCCATTTATGTTTTTCATAAAATTAATAGTCCTCTCTGAACCAAATAAATACAATTGAGCCATACTTACCTGCATTATGTTATATGCAATAACACCTTTTATAGACATATCTATTATGTTGTCTTTCGCTTTATCTATTGATATCATCGGTGCCTTATCATCCTTCACTCTCATCACAATAGCAATACGTTTTGAAATTGGGATACAAATATCATTAAAATGGCACCATACTGTTTGAGCTGGGTTATCACTAATAACAAAATCAAGTTCTGTATCATTGTAACCAATAAACCAATCATAATTTTCCAATAGCATTTTCATTGTTTGCAATGTCGGTCCCAATGATAAAATATTTTCCAACTGTATATTAATGCCCGGAATACAATTTTCCTCTATAGTTTTTCTTTTTGTCTCCTCACTCAACCCCAAATTATCGCACATCTTACTTAAAACTTCTTCCGTTGTAGAATTGATGACATCCATTCTATCCCTAAAACTCTTTGTCCGATACGCAAGTTCATTTACAAAACAAATAAATCTTGCTCTTGATTTATCTTCATAAATTATTTCGGGATTAGCTTCTATACTATCAAGTAACTCCTTATAAGCCCCTTCCAAGCGCGACAATGTATGTTCTGTTAATTGCGCATCATGATAATATCTGCTTTCTTTAATTGATAGAAATATTTCCAAATCCCTTTTTAATACATCCTCTATCACATCTTCTGTTGTATCGTAAAAAAAACGCTTAGATGCAAAATTTTCTGGATTCTGATTATGAAGTGTGGTTCCTTCTACTTTCTTTAAAACAGAAATTCTTGGATTATCTTCTGTCCCATACCCAAATCGTTTTATATACATCCTCGGAACATAATGTTGATTTTTGGTTTTCCCCATAGCATTACCTTTCAGCAGACTCTCAAAGAAAGACTTATTTTCTACAAAGTTCAATCACTACGCCACTCTAAATAATATATCATAAATCGGTGTATTTTGGTATAGCAAGTATAAATTAAAAAAGCCCTGCCGGAGCAGGGCGCAGGGGCAGATTGCCCGGAAAATTTTCTGTGACACGGGCTTCTCTTCTTTATGCTTTTCCAGTTCCTTTCTAGCATTCTCCAGCTCTTCCATCCGCTTCAGCTCATCCGTTGCATCTTCCAAGCCAAGGTGCGTGTAGGTGTTCAGCGTGACTCCGATATCGCTATGCCCCATCAGGTATTGGAGCGTCTTAGGATTCATGCCCGATTTCGCCATGTTGCTGCAGTAGGTATGGCGGCAGACGTGGGGAGTGATATTCGGTA
>CAZKOR010000450.1:0-1943 GCA_964554405.1 uncultured Bacteroides sp.
TGACGGAAGGTGGCAGACGGCTGTACTCGGAAGATGACCTGAAGCGCATGAGGATTATCTGCTTTCTCAGAGATTTGGGTATTCCCATTAATTCCATTTCCCAGCTGCTTTCCGAAACCGATCCGGGCAGCGTGATCTTACTGCTTCTGCAGCAACAGGAACAGGCACTGAAAGAGGAGATTACCGAGCGTCAGGAGAAACTGGAGAAACTGGAAACGCTCAGACGGGAGTTGAAAAGCGTAAAGACGTTCACTGTCGACTCTATTGGTGACATAGCATATACAATGATGAACAAGAGGAAACTGAAAAAGATTCGCACGACTCTGCTGATGACCGGTATTCCAATCAATTTGCTCCAGTGGACATCCATCATCCTGTGGATCATAAAAGGAATCTGGCAGCCGTTTCTGGTCTGGGTGATCGTTGCGATTCCCTATACCCTTTGGTTCTCGCGCTGGTATTTCAGAAAGACGGCATATATCTGTCCAGAATGTCACAAGGTATTTAAACCGCGCTTCAAAGAAGCATTTTGGGCTAATCATACGCCGACGCTTCGGAAACTGACTTGCACCGCCTGCGGACGCAAAGGCTGGTGTGTAGAAACATGCGCTGAGGAGGCAGAGTAAAATGAATTGTACAGAAAGGAAGAAAACATGCTTACGATTCAACATTTGACGAAACATTATAAAGGGAGTAATAAAGGAGTCACGGGCATTAGTCTGCAGATTGAATGTGGAGATATCTACGCATTTATCGGACATAACGGAGCCGGAAAGACCACGACGTTAAAGTGCATTGCCGGTATTCATGACTTTGATACGGGAGAGATCATGATAGACGGTATTAACATAAAGAATGATCCTTTGGGATGTAAAAGAGAAATTGCCTATATTCCGGATAACCCGGACCTTTATGAATATCTGACAGGTGTGCAGTATTTAAATTTTGTAGCGGATATTTTTCGGGTGGAAGCGTCAAGCAGAACGGAACGCATTCAAAAATATGCAGATTTATTTGAAATCACGCAGTCGCTTGGGGATTTGATCTCAACCTATTCCCATGGGATGAAGCAGAAGTTGGCATTAATTTCTGCGCTGGTGCATGAGCCAAAGCTTTTGATTTTGGATGAACCTTTTGTGGGCTTGGACCCTAAGGCGTCTGTGATCCTGAAAGATATTATGCGGGAAATCTGCGCAAAAGGCGGCGCGATCCTTTTTTCCACCCATGTGCTGGATGTGGCGGAAAAACTGTGCAGCAAGGTGGCAATCATAAAAGACGGCGTTCTTGTCGCATCAGGGGAGATGGAGCGAATCGTGAAGCCGGGACAGACTCTGGAATCAATCTTTATGGAGGTGATAAGTCATGGGAATGATGATATCACAGACTAAAATTCTGGCACGGACAGAATTGTATAATATTTTCGGACTGAATGTGCTGCGGTTTTCTAAAGACAAACGGGTAAAACGCAGGTCCGTGCTGTTAGCAGTAACCTATATTTTTGTGGTATTTATGTTGATGTTTTATGTGGGTGTGCAATCCTATGGGCTGTGTCTGTTTTCGTTGTGTGACATAGTGCCCGCTTATCTGATCATGATTTCCGGCCTTTTGATTTTCTTTTTTGGTATTTTCAAGGCAGGCGGTGTCATGTTCAAAAGAGAGGGATATGATATCCTCTCTTCGCTGCCGGTTTCGCAAAGTGCCATTGTAATCAGTCGGTTTTGGCGGCTGTATGTGGAAAATCTGTTGATCACTTTAGGAGTATTGCTGCCGGGACTGGGGGTCTATATTTGGTTCGTAAGACCGGGGCTTGCTTTTCTACTGTTTTGCCTGTTGGGGATAACGATCTCGCCTGTTTTGCCTACGGTGGGAGCGATTCTCGTAGGGGCGCTGATCACTGCAATTGCGTCCAGAATGCGGTATAAAAGCCTTGTAATGTCAGGTCT
>CAZKOR010000451.1:0-1924 GCA_964554405.1 uncultured Bacteroides sp.
ATAAGGAATTATACCATTTAATCCATTCCACGGTTTCATCAGATAAATCGGCTGCACTAAAATACCGTCCGTCATACACAAGCACTTCCGCATTTTCATGTTTGACATAGTTGTAATTCGCTTTGATATAAACACCAAAGCCCTTATAAACTTCCCATAATCTGCTTAGCAAAATAACATTTTCATTATCTGCATTTGCATATATCTGTTCTTCTTTCTGGTGGGTATTACTCCCAAAATCATTATAAGGAATAACATCAAATCCTTCAAAAACAGTTGTCCCCACAGGCAGGAAGCCGCTGACATTGGAATCTTCTATCCTTGACCCATAGGTACTCTCAATCTCATCATAAAGGGCTTTATCTACGACAAACGGATAATCAGCACTGAACATGGAAACATAGATTGTTCCATTATAATTGACGAAATCTTTACTGATACTCTCATCAACATATCGGACATAACCAGGATAAAAATCATCGACTGTACCTTTGCGTTTTGCATACTGCTCAACATATATCCATTCCGGTATTTGTGGATTGATATAGTAAGCACAACCTTCCGCTGTACCACCTTCAATCACGCCACCATATTCAAAACCGTCAGGGCACTTCTCAAACGCTATTGAATATGACGCACATAGGTAGTGCCATTCAATACAATGTTGGGAGCCGGGCAATTATCAGAAATATCAGGCTGTTCTTTTCGCATTAAAAATAACAACGCTATACAGACTATGCACAAACACGCTGCCGCAAACTTAAAAAACTTTTTTGCATTCATACAATTTTCCGTCCTTACATTAACTTACTCAGTTCATAAAATAAAATTAAATACGCTCAAAAGATAAATATCTCGTTCCCTGAAAAGATAGACTTAAATTTATCTTATTGTCAAACATTTAATTACTTCTTCATATCTTCTGGTCTTTTTATCTATATCCTCTTGTGTCACTCCGTAATACCGATAAATACTACGATAAATCTCCCTATATTTTTTCAACATCAATTTAGATCCACCACTGGCAGAAGCTCCAATATAATCGTACTTAGATTCCATAATGAACCGCATCCGTAAGTCTGCTTCTTTCTTCTCAAAAATATGTAGATCAATATCAAATAATTCACGAGAAATATTTTCAGCAGCCTTTCGCCGAAGTTCCATTTGATCCATAAAATTTTTAATATCGTTAGCATCTTCTCCTGCCAATTCTGGATATGTTGCGAGAGTTCCCAATAATTCCGGCGCATACAACACGATACACGAAGCTCTCATTTGTTTATATTCTGTCTGAAATTCATCGGTGCTTTGATTTATTTCCACAAATCCGTAAACATCTTTAATATAATTTCCCACTTCTTCAATGCTATGCCCTGCTGCTTTAATATGTCTCTCTACTATACTTTTTCTGATTTCATACATACATTTTTGCATTTTCTGCTTTACAGTTTTTTTCTGTTTATCACCAATTAAAAAATATGAAGTAGAGCCATCTGTTTTTCCAATAACGCTGACATTGCTTGCAACTTTTTCGCTCATAGGTTCTGTCCTTAAAATTCCGATTTTACTTTGTATTTGTTTCTCTTTAATTTTAATTTCTCCATCCGTCATCCAGCTTTGCATCAAAGTTTTAAATTAAATACAACTTATTGGAACTAATTTATTTTTTTCATCCAAAGGAATTACCATCGGTGTCATACAGATCACCGCACCCTCACCGACCTCTTCCGACAGACTGTCCAATACACTGAAATTTTTTAACGCATCCCTACCCGGATCAGCGCTTTTCTTAATCTCGATGGGATATACTTTGTTGTTTTCCAGAATTATCAAATCAATTTCTTTTCCGTTACTGTCCCTATAGTAGCAAAGTCGGCTTCGCACATCGATTCCATGATTCACGTAACCTTTTATAATCTCAGAT
>CAZKOR010000452.1:0-1923 GCA_964554405.1 uncultured Bacteroides sp.
GGTTGTACGCTTCACTTTGATATTTTATCATTTGGCATGGTGATAGATGAAGAAGTATAATTACGATTGATTTTAACAATTTCTATGTCGAGAAAAAGGCAATTACACAATAGTAAGATTTGGGTATAGGTATAAATGGAGGAGAACAGGGTGGATGTCATTGATAAATTGTTTGAATATTTGAACAGTCATGATAAAAAAGCATTGTTGACAACGGATATTCAAATAAGTAAGTATGATTTGAATGTAGTGGTTATTAAGATAGTATCATGGCTGAAGCTGGAGCAAAAAAGAACTATTTGGATAGCGCAAGGGAGAAAGAATTGCCTTAAGCCTTTAGAAGTTGACAGGCGCTATCCTTGGTGTGCGAATCTGTATAAACTTGTGGAACAGGAGCCGCTATTTCATGACAGCTTTTCAATATATGAAGGAAAGTTTGATTTTTCAGATGCGGTACCCGAAGAGGACAGGGCAGCCGCACGAGAGAATGTTTATCAAAATTATAATCCGCCAAGGCATGTTTATATAAGGCCAAAGTAATATTACAGCTGATTTTGCAATTGTTGGAGAAATACACTGGAGGCTCTTGAAAGAACCTGATATTTTTTCCATACAACATACAGTTCTGCTTCCAATGTGGGAGACAGCGGCCGAAAGCATAGGTTGCTGTCTCCGGTCGTGTTGATCAGTCTGTCTAAGGCAATGGCATATCCAAAGCCTTTTTTCATAAATTGCGCAGCGTTGTAGATCAGGTCATAGGTCGCGACGATGTTGAGTTTGGAGATATCCGCTTTTAGCCAATGCAGCATTTCCGTATTGATTGAGGTCTGATGGGATACGATCAGAGGTTTATCCCGCAAATCTTCTGCATGAATCGTTTCTTTTTCCGCTAAGGTGCTGTCCTTACACATCAGTACGCCCCATACGTCTTTTTGCGGAAGCGTGATATAATCATATTTGCTTATATCGACTTTTCCGATCAACAGTCCGAAATCAATCAAGCCCTTGTCGAGCTTTTCCATAACACGTTCAGCGTCACCGCTGTAAATATGATAATGAATGAGAGGATGTTTTTTCTGCAAATTTTGGGCCGCCTGTGCCAGAAAGGAAATGCTTTCGGTTTCTCCACAGCCGATATAGATGTCCCCATTGATGTTTTCGCTGGATGAGGTCAGTTCAGCTTTTGTTTTTTCCATTAAATCAACTAATTCTTCCGCACGTTTACGAAGCAGCACTCCGTCTTCTGTCAGGGTAATTTTTTTACTTCCGCGAATAAGCAACTGTTTCCCTAATTCTTCTTCTAAATCTTTTAATTGCCTGGAAAGAGGAGGTTGTGTCATGCGGAGCGTTTCTGCCGCTTTTGTGATGCTTTCTTCCCTTGCAACTGCAAGGAAATATTGTAATACCCGAATGTCCAAATGTAAGTCCTCCCTGATAGTGTCTTGGATTTAACAATAACAGAAAAATCCATACTTTTCAAGTATGAAACGCCATTCTATATATGTATTTGATATTATGCTCAGAGCAAATTATAATAAAATCAGGAGGGAAAGATTATGACAGTAAAAGATGTGATAGAAGGTTTTCGAGAAGGGGCGGAAGAAAATGCTGAGCGTGATGCGTATGCAAATGAACTTTTTCAGGAAGCAATCCGGATTGGCATGGAACTGAATAACCAGTATCATACGCCGGAGGAAATACAGGAGATTATGGGCAGGTTAATCGGGAAAAAGGTAGACGATTCTTTTCGTATATTCCCTCCGTTTTATACGGATTTTGGGAAAAATATTACAATTGGAAAAGATGTCTTTATCAATTCAGGATGCCATTTTCAGGATCAGGGCGGAATTGAAATCGGAGACGGCGCACTGATTGGACACAATGTTGTGCTTGCAACGATTAATCATGACCTGAATCCGAAAG
>CAZKOR010000453.1:0-1922 GCA_964554405.1 uncultured Bacteroides sp.
CGGTCGTCAGGGTGATACGGGTGAATCCAAGTTCTATATTTCGCTGGAAGATGACCTGATGAGACTTTTCGGCGCGGAGAGAATGATAGCCATGTTCAATGCGCTGGGTATTCCGGAAGATCAGGAAATCGAGCATAAGTCGCTTACAAAGGCGGTAGAAACAGCGCAGAAGAAGATAGAGAGCAATAACTTCGGTATCAGAAAGAATCTGCTCGAATACGACCAGGTTATGAATGAGCAGAGAGAGATCATCTACGAGGAAAGGCGAAGAGTTTTAAACGGCGAAAGTATGCGGGATGCCATTTATAAGATGATTACGGATATCGTGGAGAATTGTATTGATATCTGCATCGGCGATGACAATGATTTTGAGGAATGGGACTTCTCCGAATTAAATACGCTGCTTCTTCCGACAATTCCTTTACAGCCGGTTACGGCAGAGAGAGTTTTAAAACCGAAGAAAAACAGTTTAAAACAGCAGTTAAAAGAAGAGGCGGTTAAGCTTTATGAAAGCAAAGAAGCGGAGTTTCCCGAACCGGAAGCAATCCGTGAAATTGAGCGTGTCATTTTATTAAAAGTAATCGACAGGAAATGGATGGATCATATCGACGATATGGACCAGCTTCGTCAGGGAGTCGGTTTACAGGCATACGGACAAAAAGACCCGCTTGTGGAATACAAGTTAAGCGGATATGAAATGTTTGATGAGATGACACAGAATATTAAAGAAGAAACCGTTCGTTTATTGTTCCATGTCCGCATTGAGCAGAAAGTGGAAAGAGAACAGGTAGCTAAGGTGACGGGAACGAATAAAGATGATTCCGCACCGAAAGGACCGGTGAAGCGTATGGAGGCAAAAGTATATCCCAATGACCCGTGTCCGTGCGGCTCCGGCAAAAAGTATAAACAATGCTGCGGAAAAAATGCATAATAGAAAGAGGGTGACGTTATTGGTAGAATTAGATAACATGAAATTTGAACTGCAAGGTTATGAAAGTCCATTAGCGGAAGTGAGGGATTCACTTTGACTTAGCAGGTAAGGAGAAGCGAATCGAAGAACTGGAAATGGAAATGCAGGCGCCGGATTTTTGGAATGACCCGGAGCGGTCCAACCAGAAGATGAGAGAGTCCAAAAGCCTGAAAGACGTCGTAGAGACGATAAAAGGATTAGAAAGCCAGTACGAAGACATTATGACGTTGATTGCAATGGGATATGAGGACAATGACCCTGCGATTATTCCAGATATCAGCGAAGAACTGGAGACATTTAAGACAACTTTTGAAAACATCAGAGTGAGCACGCTGCTTTCAGGTGAATACGACAGAAATAACGCCATACTGCGGTTAAATGCGGGAGCGGGCGGAACGGAAAGCTGCGACTGGTGCAGTATGCTGTACCGGATGTATACAAGATGGGCGGAGCGGAAAGGCTTTGCTTTGGAAGTTTTGGATTATCTGGACGGGGAAGAAGCGGGAATTAAGTCCGTTACTTTCCAGATTAACGGTGAAAATGCCTATGGTTATCTGAAATCTGAAAAAGGTGTACACAGACTTGTACGTATTTCGCCGTTCAATGCACAGGGCAAGCGCCAGACTTCTTTTGTGTCATTGGATGTAATGCCTGATATTGAAGAGGATTTGGATGTAGAGGTAAAGGATGAAGATATTCGTATAGATACTTATCGAAGCAGCGGCGCCGGCGGACAGCACATCAATAAGACTTCCTCTGCAATCCGTATTACGCATTTCCCGACAGGAATCGTTGTGACCTGTCAGAATGAGCGAAGCCAGCATATGAACAAAGATAAGGCAATGCAGATGTTAAAAGCAAAGCTGTATATGTTAAAACAAGAGGAAAATGCGGAAAAACTATCGGATATCCGTGGGGATGTCAAGGAAATCGGATGGGGAAACCAGATTCG
>CAZKOR010000454.1:0-1890 GCA_964554405.1 uncultured Bacteroides sp.
CGAAATCAGTTTGCCTTTCGGGGCACGCGGGTTCGAATCCCGCCGTCTCCGTTTGGAATACCTGCAGTAAAATGTGTTGCTGCAGGTATTGAAATATCAGCAGAAACATTATTAAAATCATGTATTGTTAAAGGAGGAATCGGGATGAAAAGAATCGGTATGTTGACCAGCGGTGGAGATTGTCAGGCGTTAAATGCTGCAATGCGTGGTGTTGTGAAGTGCCTGTCCTGCAGTGGTGAAGATGTAGAAATTTATGGATTTATAGAGGGGTATAAGGGACTGATTTACGGCGATTTCCGCATGTTGACAGGTGTGGATTTTTCAGGTATTTTAACAAAAGGCGGCACGATTCTTGGCAGTTCCAGAACACCATTTAAGCTGATGAGAGAGCCGGATGAGAACGGGCTGGATAAAGTGGAAGCAATGAAGCAGAACTATTATAAATTGAAATTAGATTGTCTTGTTATTTTGGGTGGAAACGGTACTCATAAAACAGCAAACTTGTTAAGAGAAGAGGGATTGAACGTTGTAACACTTCCGAAAACCATTGACAATGATTTGTGGGGAACGGATATGACGTTTGGTTTTCAGAGTGCGGTTGATATTGCAACAAACTGTATCGACTGTATTCATACGACGGCGGCTTCCCATGGTCGTATTTTTATCGTGGAAGTAATGGGACATAAAGTAGGCTGGCTGACATTGAATGCCGGCATGGCAGGCGGGGCTGATATCATTTTGATTCCTGAGATTCCTTATGATATTGATAAAATTGTCAAAGCGATTAACGCCCGCAGCGCCCGCGGCTCCAAGTTTACTATTATGGCAGTTGCCGAGGGAGCAATTTCCAAGGAAGATGCTAAACTTTCCAAGAAAGAATATAAAGAAAAGATGAAAAATTATCAATATCCGTCTGTATCTTATGAAATAGCGGACCGCATTCAGCAAAAAACTGGTCTGGACGTACGTGTGACAGTACCCGGACATACACAGCGCGGCGGCAGTCCGTGCCCGTATGACCGCGTATTTGCAACCCGTCTCGGTGCGGAAGCAGGCAAGTTGATTTTGCAGGGCGAATATGGATTTATGGTTGGCTATAAAAACAGAGAAGTTGTAAAAGTTCCTTTGGAAGAGGTTGCAGGCAAATTGAAAATGGTATCGCCGGATGCAACTATTGTACAGGAAGCTAAGATGACAGGTATCAGCTTCGGCGACTAAGGGAAGTGTGGGAAATAGAATGGCATCATATACAGCGCTTTACAGGAAGTTTCGTCCCGATTGTTTTGAAGAGGTAAAAGGGCAGGAACATATTGTAACAACATTGAGAAATCAAATTAAAGCGGAACGTGTCGGGCACGCATATCTTTTCTGCGGAACGCGTGGAACGGGAAAGACATCCATTGCAAAAATTTTTGCCAAAGCGGTAAATTGCGAGCATCCCGTAGATGGCAGTCCATGCCGGGAATGTTCGACCTGTAAAGCGATTGCGGCTGGCGTCAGTATGAATGTCATAGAAATTGATGCGGCATCTAACAATGGTGTGGATAATATCAGAGAGATTGTTGATGAAGTATCCTATTCTCCGACAGAGGGGAAATATAAGGTCTATATTATAGATGAAGTGCATATGCTGTCTATCGGCGCATTTAATGCTTTGCTGAAAACATTGGAGGAACCTCCGTCTTATGTTATTTTTATTCTGGCAACGACAGAGGTACACAAAATTCCGATTACTATTTTATCCCGTTGTCAGCGGTATGATTTTAGAAGAATATCGATTGAAACCATTACGGACAGACTTCGTGAATTAATGGAAGTAGAGCAGATAACAGTGGAAGAGAAGGCGCTGCGTTATATTGCCAAGACGGCGGACGGCTCTTTTCGTGATGC
>CAZKOR010000455.1:0-1874 GCA_964554405.1 uncultured Bacteroides sp.
CAATCTGGATATGATGTACCCAATCATCAAGGTTTCCCCAGTTTTTCTCCAAAAACGAAACAAAATTTTGATTGACCTGGCTGTAAACTTCCACGAGATGGTCAGTACATTCTTCGTAAATCTGCTGGGATATGTATTGAAAATATAGCTTAGCCATCAACCCAATGACAAGTCCAACCGCACACCAAACAGCCACAGCCGTTCCCCGGCGATACCACAATTTCACGGAAATCACTCTCCTCCACAAGTATTACAGCCATTCCACTTCAGCTTTTCTATCCATGACGAAATTCCTGAAAACGAAAAGGACTACCACTCACTTGACACTTTTTTAGGTCATATTTATTCCTTATAAAGATACCATGAATCCCCTCAAGATTCAACTACAGGTTCCAAAACCAAGGTTTTTGACATGTCTTTTCACCGAAAAGTCATGACAGATACTCATCCTGAATAAAGTCAGAGTAAAATCTCATATTTGTAATCTTTCATAATCACATCGGTTCCTCTTTTCTTGTATGTGCTTTCACTTACGATTTTACCACCGCATTTTTTGGCAACACGATTGGACGCAATATTCTCCTGTCCTACAAAAATAGTCACTTTTTCTGCTCCCTGACTGCGGGCATAATCAATCAACCCCTGCGCTATTTCCGTTGCATACCCCCGACGCCAGAAATCTTTATGTACACAGTAAGCAATATCATAAATCTTCGAACGATAAATTGCATCGCAATTTTTCGTTTCTTCCTCATTTATCATAAAGCTGCATGTCCCAACCCGCTGCATAGAATCTTTTAATACCGGAATCAAATAACAACATTCGTCATCATCACCAAGCACTTCCAATTCCTTTAGATATTCCTCATCTATATCTTCCTTTGCTTCATCCGGTAAATATTTTCCCATTTCAGGGTCGTTCCAAATATGATACGCCCATAAGGCATCATCTTTTGTAAATCCCCGAAGAATAAGACGTTGTGTTTTGATTGGGGCGATTTTCATTCATCCACACTCCTTTTTAACTTAATTTATCCACCAGCTTTTCAAGACTCTCTTTATTCATCGGCGGAATCAGAACATGATCTGCATCAAACTGTTGAATGCCATATTGTCGAATTTCTTCCATAAAACGCTCATAAGGATACATACCATCCAACATACGATTTTCACTGTAAATATAAAATTGAATGAATCCCTCGCTTATTTTAAGCTCATTCAAATTCAGAAATCCATCTGCACAAACAGGAAAAACACTTTCACACTCTTCCGTCAACACATAAAAAGCGCCTATTTCCGATGTATCACTTTTTTGCAACAGTCGCGGTTTTGCATAATACACATCCTGTGATTGGATAGCGTGTAACGTCTGCTCAAAATCCTCAAGATCCATACAGTCTCTCCAAGCTGACACTTTATCTGTTGGCAAAGTATAGGGCCATAACGCCAATGTAAGTATATAATTCTGATATTCTTCATTATTGCAAAACCGCTTCAATGACTCCAGACTGAAATCTACAAACTTATCAATATTTTGCTCCAATTCTCCACTGGTAAAAGTCCGTTCTTCCTCGATACAGTACATCTCCACCTTACCTAAACGCCGTTCTACTTCTTTTACCAGCCTAACAAAATCTATTATCTCCCCTCTTGTCGTAGGAATATTATAACTTATCTCATATAGTCCATTTTCACCTCTTGCTCCATCAAAAAAAATTCCCCGCCCAATTCTATCTGGATTATAAAATATAGCTGTTTCATTATTCTCCTGATTTTCCTGCAAAATAAAAAAATCATCATCAGAACCATAGATAAATCCGCACGAACGAGCCAATAACGAAATATCAAGTTTAGTCTTTCCAAAAAGTTTCTTC
>CAZKOR010000456.1:0-1857 GCA_964554405.1 uncultured Bacteroides sp.
AGCCGTAAGGATTCGTACACTGTCCTTTCGGGCATTCTTCCGTAATCGGGATAATGGCAGGATCACCGTATACAGTTGCTGAAGAAGAGAAAATGATATTCTTTACATTATGTTTTCTCATAACATCTACAAGCGTCAAAGTTCCGGCAATATTGTTCTCGTAATATTCCCACGGTTTCGCTACGGATTCACCAACCGCTTTGAGTCCCGCAAAATGAATACAGGAATCAATTTTTTCTTTGTTAAATACCTCTTCCAGTGCATTCCTGTCTAAAATGTCCGCTTTATAGAATTTTACAGGTTTTCCTGTAATCTTCTCTACCCGCTGTAATGATTTCTCACTGGAATTGGAAAGATTGTCTACCACCACTACATCATAACCTGCATTTTGTAATTCTACTACTGTGTGGGAGCCGATATATCCTGCTCCGCCTGTTACTAAAATTGCCATAAGAGCGCCTCCTTGCTTTTCCGTTTTTTCTGTTTCCTTTTATCCTATTGTACCCGTATCTTTCTTTTTTCATCAAGCATGGAATGTTGGGCAAATCTGTCAAAATGTTAAATATGAAGAGAAGTTCTAAGACTCACAGCAAAGGCTGTTTCGCCAAGAACTTCTATGGTTCGCAATGCGAACCCTCTTCATATGAAAGAATCGCTAACGCGATTCTTCCCGTAATCTCTCAACATCTATAATTCTATCCCGTTTTCTTTACACAGCGCCCGCGCGCTTTCCACGGAATCAATGCCCGTTTTATTTTTAATCGGTGCAAATTCATAGTTACGCTCTACTTCATAAGGCAGGCAGGAGTCAAGTTCATGAATCATATCCAGTACAAGCTGCTCATATTTATAACCGTTAGGTTCCTCCGGCTTCACTGGTTCTCCATTCTCATTCAGACAGGGAATCTTCTTTTCCACGATATGAAGCGGTAGTTTCTTCGCTACAATTTCCTCCAATGCTTTTTCCCGGAACAAATAATTGAGGATAACACCGAAATTGTATGCCGGCTCGCCGTTTTCATCCTTGGCATTCATTAACTCCTCTGTCAGTTCATAATATTCTACAATCGACGGTTTTCCGTCCTCCATGCACATCACGCCGATTTTTTCATCCGGAGCATTTTTGCGCACAACCTTTGCGCCGACATCGCTGTCTGTCAAAATCGTAGCGCCGACAAAGCACGGGTCTGCAATTCTCTGCAAAACGTTATCCACCGCAAAAACATTCAGCCATTCAATTCCCGCCTCATGAATTTTATCCACGACACCCCATTTCATCATAGAAGAAAACCAGCCGCCGTTACCGTTCGGAGACGTAGATATTTTGCATTTTTCCTCCAGATATACTTTCCCGTCATAATCCGTTGCGGGCGCCATCTCCTGCATGAAGAACGTAACATATTCCGGACGGTAGCCAAAATAATTTTTTTCTTTAAAAAACTTAGTCGTCGCTTCATGGTTTTTATCGCTTGTCATAACAAACAGATGAATCCATGTATCCGCCGCATGCACCACGTCCAGAAGATTTTCAATCAAGCGTTGGAAAATATAAACTTCCTTTGTCAGACCGATGTTATAAACACCTTTCGGCGCATCGGAACCAAGTCTTGTTCCCATACCTCCGGCAAGCAAAACGGCTCCTACTTTTCCCGCTTTAATCGCTTCGATGCCGACAGAAGTAAACTCTTCTTTTCTTTCCGTAATCTCCTTTAACTGCATTGCGGACAAAGGCGTAATTTTTCCCTTTTGATTCAATTCATCCTTATGCTTGCAGGACTCCGTTACCGCAAAGTCAGTATCCGCTATCTGCGATAGCAGCATCTCCTGTTCTTTGTCCGTCAGTTCATCATAGTATTT
>CAZKOR010000457.1:0-1828 GCA_964554405.1 uncultured Bacteroides sp.
ACAGGCCGGAGGAAATGATTCCGGTTGAGAAGATTAAGGGAAAATTGCTGTTGATTGGCGCTTCTGACGACTGTTTATGGGATACGGTGAAATATATAAACAGAATAGAAGAAAGACTGAAAAAATGTCCTCATGACTGTAAAGTGGAAATCGCAACTTACGAGCATGGGACGCATTTTGTATTCCCGGAAAGCATGCTTAAAACAATGGTGCCTGTTTTCTCGGGAATGTTTGTAAGAATGGCTTTTAAGGCAGCAAGAAAGTATCCAAAAGAATGTAAAGAAACCCGTCTGGATATTGACCGGAGAGTCAGAAAAGCGATTCAAGAATGGATGTAACAGTAGGAGGTCTAAGCGTTATGCATGGGCATATCAAAATGCTTGATGAAAACAAAAAAATGAAGATTATCAAGAAAGCAGCCGCTGATATCCTGGGGGAAAACGAAACAGAAATAATATAGGATGCTGCAAGGGAGAGGCTAAGAGAAATTATTTCCCACTATGAAAATATTCCGCCAAAGGAGCAAATGCACACAAATCTTATTTTCCCACATATTGCGGTTTACAAATCGCTGCTTGAAAACAGTAAGCATATGTTTTTTCGCTATTTTGTCAATATAAATGAAAAACACCAGAGAATAAAAAAAGATTTAGAAAAGAAAAAATAGGTATTATAGTTGACAAATCAAGATTAATTGCGTACAATCAAAATAAGATTTTGCAAAATTAAATTTTATAAAATTTAATATGCAAAGGAGGATATGATGAATATTTATAATTTCAATGTAGAAAATTGAAGTATCTTTAAAGGACTATGTGGGACAAGTAAAGCAGTGATATTAAATGGAATTTCGCCAAATTTCTGATTGACAGGGAATGTCGGGTGTGATTTGCGGACGCAGACCAACTTCCTGCGCGGATCAGCTTACAAAGGCTTGCAGGGCGGCATATGAAGAACAAAAAAAGGAGGGACAGGCATGAAAATAGAGGTAAGGTATTACACAAGGTCGGGGAATACAAAAAAACTGGCGGAGGCCATTGCGAAAGCGGTAGGAGCAGAGGCAAAGACGGTTGAAGAACCGCTTCGGGAAGACGTTGACATCCTGTTTCTTGGCAGTTCTGTCTATGCGTATGGGGTAGATGACAGCATTAAAAAATTTATTTCCAACATTGATGTAACGGTGGGTAAAGTTGTAAATTTCAGTACAGCGGCTTTAATAAAATCCACATACAGGCAGGTGGGAAAACTTCTTGCGGAAAAGGGAATTGTACAGGCGGAGGAAGAATTTTACTGCAAAGGGTCTTTTGGTCCCATGCATAAAGGGAAGCCGGATGAAAAGGATTGTGAGGCGGCCGCAGCATTTGCAAAAAAGGTCATATCGTGATACATTATGTAGCATAAAAAGATATGAGGAGCTATGATAATATGCCGAACAACAAATACGAAAGTTTAAAACTTGAAAACCAGTTATGTTTTCCGCTCTATGCCTGTTCCAAAGAAGTGATAAGGAGATATAAACCGTATCTTGACAAGCTTGACCTGACATATACCCAGTATATCGCAATGATGGTAATGTGGGAGAAAAAGGAGGTAACTGTCACGGAACTTGGGAAATGCCTTTATCTGGATTCCGGTACGCTTACCCCTATGCTGAAAAAACTGGAAGAAAAAAATTATGTGGTACGGAACCGCTCTAAAGTAGATGAACGGAATCTGATCGTTTCCATTACACAGGAAGGCGAGGACTTGAAGGAACAGGCAGTTCAGATACCTGCGAGCCTGGGAGCCTGTGTTGATTTGGAACCGCAGGAGGCGCAGCAGTTATACC
>CAZKOR010000458.1:0-1827 GCA_964554405.1 uncultured Bacteroides sp.
TTTACTTTTATCATCTGTTTTCATACAAGTTAATGCTAAATCAGGAACATTTGGTGCTTGCAAACATATCGGCACCAATAATTGCATTTTTCCTTTATAAAACTGCGGAATAGCTGTTTTATAATTCGCTTCTAACATCCGTTTTGCAGTATCAATAGCTCCATTGAACAATTGTACTCGCATAGCACTATTCCTAATTCCTAATGGCAGTCTCTCAATGTTTTCTCTATCACCGAATATGTGATCATATTGAGGAACTATATCCAAATGTGTATCAAATACCAATTCTGCCGGATCATCAAAGTAATTGGCTCTTTCCGGAATATCCATGCCGCCCATTGTTGCTAATTGATATTCTGTATAAAAACCATCCAAATACCATTTTTGCCGATTGGGTACGGTATTCTTTACAAAGTATGCACATATTGGCTTAAAGTATACGTCAAATAATCCTGTGTTAAAAATTGCATAATCTGTTTTTTCTATTACTTTACTTTCTTCATAGACTCTATTAAAAGTATGTTCTATGTATCTTTTTAATATACTATTATCATTTTGATTACCAAAACTCCATTTTTCAGGAGCTGCTAATACAGCCAAATTCGCTATACTTGCATTATAATTACCACAATACGCAAATTCAAATAATTTCATAGGATTCTCCTTATCATATTATTGACTTATTATAAACCAAAATATGACAAAAATTCAGTTTTTTCAAGGAAAAAATATTATTACTTAGTCAAATTGAGAACTATATTACGAAAATGTTTATAATGTTGACCTGCAAAGGAAAAAAAGTACACCTCTTTTTCTTCTTTATTTTTCAACAGATTCCATATACCGGCTAAAAAGCTCCACTATCTCCCCTTTCTCCATCCTGACATCCAAAAGGAATCTATCCCCGTCCTCATCGAAGATTGGTCCTCCAAGATAATTCAAATCTTCATTCAGCCGCACATCCACAAAAGAATTATCTTCCGGTATCAGTTCTCTTTTCAGCTCCAAATATTCACTTGATGAAATAGGAAGCCACTCTTTTTCCACATAACGCTGTGTAACCAAACACTCCTCAAGCGTAGAATCTAACAGAAACCCATCTTCATTTTCATGCTGATTTCCGGAATCGTCCGCGAAAATATGCTCCACAGCCTTTTCCTGGTCCACATCCAATTGTAAAATATCATATACACAGGGAATCTGACCTTCACTTTTAATTTCCCTTACATATCCATAAGTTCCGTTTTCATTCCCCACAAGCAAAAACATCTCTTTCAACAAATAGACTTTCTTCTGCTCATTATCTGCAAGTATCTCCGTATAATCGGAGATTTGTACCGGCTCGTCTCTGTCATTTAAAATCCTTGAGATACCGTTTCCATCATAATAATAGAGGGTAAAATACCCTCCCGCTGAACCCCATGAATCATGCAGGACGCCTAACTCCGGTATATCATCAAAGTTTAGGTCGAATAAATAATATCCCCGAATCGGGAATAAAGAGTCAGGGTCTATATCTTCATATAGAAGAAATTCCGTATATGCTTTTACATATGCCGGCGTGTCATCAATTGATATTTCAGAATTGTCCTGCAAAACCGGTTGACAGGAAAGAAAAACTAAACATAACACTCCGCTCAAAAGGCACATGCCTATTTTCATAACACTCGTTCTCCAATTCTATGAATATAGCACCTATTTCGTCTCATTTGCCATATTTTCCGGCAATACCAGATTCAGAATAACTGCCACAAGGAAGACAACCGCAACACAATTCGTCGCAAAGACATTTTGAACAATCTGCGGAAAAATCTCAAATATCTCCGG
>CAZKOR010000459.1:0-1825 GCA_964554405.1 uncultured Bacteroides sp.
ATGATATAGTATAGATACAAAAGAGGAAACAACCGCCCACAAAGTGGTTGACCTCACAAGATTAGACGATAAGCCTACCTGTTCCGCCAAGATACAAGGTAGGCTTATTTATTTTCGCTTGTTCCTCTTATCGAGAAAGGCAAGCAACGCTATAACAAAACTACCAAAGGTAATCAGCAAAGCTAATATACCTATGAAAATCGAAATGATTTCAAAAGCTGTCATTTGCGCCACCTCCCTTCTTATGTACTCCGGCGAACCGGGCATGAAGTTTTGGGAGGCTACCACCCTGCAACACGATTGTTCCTCTTTGCCATTCTACCATATTCTTTCTTTTGTGACAATTCCCTATCAAATTTTAGCGGCACTGCTTTATGTGATGCATAAACCGTCAAAATATCTATAGTTTATTTGACGAAAGAAAGGCGGTACTATTATGTGTAATGTATATAGTTATATGAGAATAAGCACATCAGAGGAAAGAGATTTGCAGAAGTTTACCCGTCAAGAAAGTGCATTACAGAGATATGCAAAAGAAAACAATATTGAATATCTGTTAGAGTTTAGGGAAGATAAAAGCGGAAAGAACTTTACAGAGCGTAAACAATGGCAAAAATTAGAGAGTATAGTACAGCCGGGAGATATGATTATCTTTAAAGATATATGCAGATTTACGAGAGAAGTGGAACAGGGATATGTGAAGTATATGGAACTGTTGAATAAAGGCGTTGAATTGATTTTTATTGATAATCAGACAGTAAGCACACCATATATAAAGCAGTTGTTAAATGTAGCAAAGGCACAGAATTTAGTAGCAAGGACGAGCCTTGAAAGCACTGTAAAGCTGTTGCTGATAGTGGAACTAGACAGGGCAGAGCAGGAACGAAAAATAACAGTTCAAAGAATTAAGGACGGAATAGAAGCCAGTAGTAAGCGTAGTGGCAGAGCAACAGGGAAAGTTGATAAGTTGTCGGATGAACTGAAAGCAGATATACGGTTATTCATCAAGGATAGAAGTATAAAGCAGATAGATTTGATGCAGAAGCATAACATAAGCAGAAATACGTTGAAAAAATATATTGAGATTGTAAGGAATGAAAATGAATAGCAGTTATTGAGGGTATGTATTAAGTGCATATTCTCTTTTTTGTTCGTAGGTAGTGGGGAGGGGGTTTTATCTGGAATCGCACACAACCCCTACTAAGTGTTTTTTCTGCCGGGCATTTTCAAAAAGGCTTAGTCCTGCTGCCAGTCTGAAAATTTTTTAAAATATACAAAAAGGCGGTTTTGTGATAAAATAAAAGAGAAGTCACTACTTCCTACAGTTGGACTTCTCTTTTATATCCTGCATCTACTCAAATTATAGCAAAGGGGTAGGTGCATTGCAATGACGAATGAGCAAATTGCTACTGAAATTAGGAACGGTTATTCTGTAACGGATAATATGCAATTACTGTATGAAAGTAATATGCCATTGATAAAAAGATTTTTAAAGCCATACACCGCTTATGAGCCTATGGAGGACTTATTGCAGGAAGCCTACTTTGGACTGGTAGAAGCGGTACAGCATTATGAAACATCTGAAAATGTGCTATTTATGACCTATGCCCGATACTGGATTGTGCAAGCAGTACAACGCTATATTGAAAAATGTGGTTCTGCTGTGCGAATACCGAGCCATACAAGACAGAAGATAACACGTTACAAAAAAACCGTACAGGAGTTAGGACAGGGATTGGGCAGAGTTCCAACGGATAATGAAATAGCCGACAAAATGCGTATATCTGTAGGACTGCTGCCGGAATTAAAAATACAGATGCAGGGG
>CAZKOR010000460.1:0-1812 GCA_964554405.1 uncultured Bacteroides sp.
ACGAATTTGCAGAGGAGAACGGATTCTCTTATCAGACAGTAGAGTATGCGGATGCCGGTCAGATGGCGGAGGCTTTACAAAGAGGAGAGATTGACGCTATTCTTTCCAGTAATTTGCGGAAACCGGAAAATGAAAAAACGTTGGATGTGATTGAAACGGCTTATTTTTACGCTATTGTCAGAAAAGACGATACGGAGCTGCTTGCTGAAATCAATTATGCCATTGACCAGATGAATATCAATGAAGGGGATTGGTCAAATAATCTGTTTTATAAATATTATGGAAATACTCATGCCTCCGGTTTTTCATTTAGTGACAGGGAGCTTGCCTATATTCAGGACGTAGTTTCCGGAAAGAAAACGATTACCGTTACTTCCATGGATGACAGAAAACCTTATTCTTATGTGGAGGATGGTGAATTAAAAGGAATTTTGCCGGAATACTTTGCAGCTCTCATGGAGCTTGCCGGACTGCCTTATGAAATCGTAGTGCCAAAGGATCGCACGGATTATTACGATATTGCACTTAACAACGGCGTGGATGTAGTCATTGACTGGCGGCAGTTTCAGGAGAAAGCAGAGAATCATCAAAGCAGCGGATTTTATACTGACGCCTATATGAGTACAGGTATAGCGCAGGTGACCAGAAAAGATTTTAATGGTGAGATTTTCACGTTGGCTGTGGCGGATATGCAGAGCGAAATGCCCATTGAAAAAGACCTGATAGGAGATGCCAATGTTCTGAACTGTTCAACCAGAGAAAGCGCGTTGGAAGCTGTTCTTGCCGGAGATGCGGACGCCACATACGTTTATACCTATACGGCGCAGTCATTTGTAAACAGCGACTCTACGGCTTCGCTGCAATTCAGCATGGTTGATTCCATGCGCTTTGACTTCAAAATGTACGTCAGAAACAGCAGTGACCATGAGCTGGTTACGATACTGAACAAATGTATCTACCAGATGCCGGATGATTCCATGAACAACATCATTACAAAGTATACCGCGAAGACGCTTGGAAATGTGACGTTTAGCCAGTATATGATGGCTCATCCGGGAATAATGGCGTTGGCAGTGATGTTGATTGCATTAGGGCTTGGTGTAATTGTAACTTTATGGCTGCGCTCACATTGGAGAAAAAGAATCCTTGATACTACCGAACGCGCGAACCGGGAACTGGAAGAGCAGCTTGCTATTGTCAATATTCTGAGTCGCGACTATCTTGACGCCTATGCAGTCAATGCCCGGAGTGCGGTTGTCAGAATAATAAAAAAGTCCGGCTATGACTCTGCCGAAGAATTTTCCTATACGGAGATTATTCACCAGTATATTAGTGACTGCGTTTTTTCTGATGACAGGCAGTATATGACAGAGGCTCTTGCACTAGAGCAAATCGTGGAAAAATTGAATTCTGGCGCGGAATATTCCGGAACTTACCGGGTGCTTGATAATGATGCAATACATACATACCAGTTCACCTGTGTAACATATCAGGCAAAGGATGGAAACGGCAGGAACAGAGGAGACCTTTTCCTTCTCGGATTCCGGGATATTGATGAAATTATCCGCAAGGAGCAGGAACAGAAAGCTATTTTAGAGGAGGCGCTTGCGGAAGCGCAGCATGCGAATATTGCCAAAACTACATTCCTGAACAATATGTCTCATGATATAAGGACCCCGATGAATGCAGTTATCGGCTTTACATCTTTGGCGCTCACTCACATCAGCAATCAGGAACAGGTAAAAAGTTATCTTGGGAAAATTCTCACATCCAGCAAGCATCTGCTGAGTCTGATTAACGATATATTGGATA
>CAZKOR010000461.1:0-1809 GCA_964554405.1 uncultured Bacteroides sp.
TCTGGCCGGAGATTTGGGAGCTACGGTGGGGCCGTCAATGGTAGGACTCTTTTCCGGCATGGCCGGCGGTGATCTTAAGATTGGCCTGCTCTTTGCCACTATATTCCCTGTAGTATTAATCTTCGTATTATTTGTTCTGAAAAGAATGGTAGAAAATCCGTTAAGTAAGTAACCTAAACAGAAATTGAGATTTGTAAAGGAGATAGCCCAATGGGAAAACTGAGCCCGGAAGCTGAAAAAATAATGATAGAACGTTTCGGAAAAGACACAGTGATTGCAGTGGCAACGGTAGAGAATGAGGTGCCGTATGTTCGGTATGTCAATGCATATTATGAGAATGGTGCATTTTATATTATTACATATGCACTTTCAAACAAAATAAAACATATGGTGAAAAATCCGCATGTTGCGATAGCGGGTGACTGGTTTACGGCGCATGGAAAGGGTGTTAATTTAGGCTATTTTGGAAAAGAAGAAAATCATCTGATTGCAGAAAAGCTGAAAACTGCTTTTGCCGAATGGATCGATAACGGACATAATAATTTTGATGATGAAAATACTATAATTCTATGTATAGAATTAACAGATGGACTATTACTTTCACATGGGGAAAGGTATGAATTTTAAACAGAGCGCGAGACGGGACTTGAGAAATACCATTATTCTATATATGCAGAATATCCAAAATAGATTGGAATTCTGGAAGAAATTGTTTATAATGAAACAAGAGATGGAAAGGGGGTTGTGTTCATGTATAATATTATAACAATTGAACGAAGGTATGCCAGTGGCGGAAATGAAATTGGAAAAAGACTGGCAGAGGCATTAGGGTACAAGCTTTACGACAGAAATATTCTCTTGGAAGCGTCACAGAAGCTGGGAATACCTTACTATAACATTGAAGGGATTGAGGAGAGTGGAGCAGGCGGTGTGTTGTTTAATCTTTACAGAACGCCGCTGGGAGGTTTATCCGATAATAAAGATTTACCTGTGGCGGATAAACTTTTTCTGGAAGAGAAGCGTATCATCGAAGAAGCTGCCAAAGAGGGGAATTGTGTGATCGTAGGCAGGGCATCGGGTTATGTTCTTAGGGAATGGGAAAATAATTTGAGGGTATTTATCTATGCAGAGCATGACAAAAGGATACAAAGAGCCATAGAGCGTGAAGGAATCCAAAGGTCAGAAGCAGAGGCAGCCTTGAAAATGAATGACAAAAGAAGGAAGAGTTTTTATAATTCAGTCACTAATCAGGAGTGGACTGACCCGAAATGCTATGATATATATATGAATGCCGGAAAGCTTGGGATTGATTTGTGTGTTCAGATATTGATGGAAGCTGTAAAAGGCTAGAAGAAAAAATACGGAAACGCTGATAAATACGGCGTTTCCGTTTCATTAAAAAGAGCGCGAGACGGGACTCGAACCCGCGACCCCGACCTTGGCAAGGTCGTGCTCCACCAACTGAGCCACTCGCGCATATATCCGGCGTTTCTCGCTCGGACATTTACTAATATACTATAGGAGAATTGGTTTGTCAACACAAAAATGTATTTTTTGGAAAAGATTTGACAAATTAAAAAAATGGTGTATTATGTTTGAGGGAAATGAAAAGAAGAGGAGAAAAAGGGAGGAAAAAGAAATGAAAGTAATGAACATCGACAACCCCGAAAAATTTTTTGAGGTAGTGAACCAGTGCAAGGGCACGGTGGAGTTAGTGACGACGGAAGGCGACAGACTGAACTTAAAGTCCCAGCTGACCAAATATGTGGCGCTCACCAAGCTTTTTGCTGATAAGGCTATTCCGGAGAT
>CAZKOR010000462.1:0-1800 GCA_964554405.1 uncultured Bacteroides sp.
TGCAGATGATTTCAAGTATTGTCGCCACCTTAAACATCAGCTTGATTTTAGAATAGTGCTCGATACTGGATTCCACATCCGTATATAATTGAAAAGGACCATCAGCCGCTTTTTTACGCAGGATAACCCAGAATCCCCACATGCATACAAGCTCCACCCCTATATCTTCCATGAACCTCCTGTAGTCATCATCCACATTAAAAAAACCGTCTACGATGTCAATCTGATATACATATTCCCCGGGCAGGCATTTTTCAAAACTGTAAAATCCCCACCAGTAATTCGTTAAGGCGTAGCCTTTCGCTGACATTTCATTTAACCATTCTGCTTCCTTTTCATTATCAAAGTATAATTTGAATTTAATCATCACTCTCACCCTCCATCAGTTCCGCATTCCGCAAAAGCTCCTTCAAACGTTGTTTTTCTTCCGCAAATACCGCTTTGCCCAAATCGGTAATGAGATACTCCTTTTTCTTCCTTGAATCCGTTTCCTCACTGTAAATCCTGATCCAGCCTTTTGCCGTCATGGTTTGTATCGCTCCGTAAAGAGTTCCCGGGCCAAGCACTACTCTTTTGTCAGTCAGCTTTTCAACCTCCTGAATAATTCCATAGCCGTGGTTCGGCTTTCTCACTGACAACAGAATATAAAACAACGCTTCCGTCAGCGGTGTATTCTTTTCCATTTTTACTCCTCCCTGTCTGCTTCGTACGAGGTTGTCTCCCTCTTTGTATCTTTCAGTTTTTATGTATATAAAATATCCTCTTATATATCGGATGACGATATATCTTATATTAATATATCGTCTGGTGATATATATGTCAAGGAAAATTCTGATATCTATTTCCTAAAAATGAACATAAAAAGACACCCGCAATTCTGCAGATGTCGCCATAAATAAAATATTATTTCTTACTATGCAAAAGTGAAAAAACAATCCTTCCTCCACACATCGAAACAATTGTAATGATGTTCCAGATGATTACGAACCATTGAAAAACAGGCGGTACGCTTACCAGTATCAAAACATAAGCAACCGTAAGCATAAACCCTAAAATAAAATTAGGAATTCTAAGTTTAGGGTATTCATTGGCAACCACTGCCATATCACTTACCAGATAAATATTTCCTATCAGCAGATAACTGACTATTTCTGACAGATGAATCGTCATGAACATCCACAAAAAGAACAATAAATATGTATTGCCCGGCTTAACTGCGGCGATAAGAACACCGCTTATTATGCTCCAAATTAAATTGGCAATGATACCGCCGTAAGCTGAAAGAGAACGCTTCCATGAAGACATCGTCTGATATTTATCTATATCTACCGGCCCGGGGGTAGAAAAGAAAATATATGGTTTTACCTGTACATGAATCCAATTATCCCTGCATCCAAACTTGAATTGTAAAAACGAGTGTCCTATTTCATGCAGCCATACTCCTGCAAATAATGCCACATAACCTAATACTGAATAGATAATCCATCTCATGATTCATTGTTTCCCCTATTTTGTATTCTTTTTAACATAAAAGCATTCCGTCTTTCAACATGTTTCTCTAAATACCCTTCCTTTGCATTCATGAATTTTTGTTTTCAAATAATTATACTTAATTTATATCAAAACTTCCTCCCTCTCCCGCAATCTTCCACGAGGTAACGCCCCTCGCATCTTTTTGCCAGAAATCCTTTATATTGTTATCCCAAATAACATTGTCATAGAAAATGAATCCATACTCATTTACGGGAATCGTATAATTAATCGTCACAACATCATTTCCCCACCGGATTATCGTCTCTA
>CAZKOR010000463.1:0-1799 GCA_964554405.1 uncultured Bacteroides sp.
CAGTTGTTGTTTTTATGGTATTTCAAAATGTAAGTCCCTATCTGAATATCCATTACCTTGCAGAAGGTGAGGAGATTGTGAATGATTATCCGGAAACGGTTCGAGATGGGGATGTTTATGAGGGATATGTGCCTACGGATAAGGCGCTAAGACGGGAAATTTGGGAAGAACAGATACAGGAAACCCTAATTTCTGTATTTCAGATGAAGCATGCAGAAGTACAATCGCTTATCAATGAAATGAAAGAAATGGATATCATGACAGCCAGTAGATATTTGGAAGAATATAACTTCAACAGACTCCATGGTGCGTATGATGTCTATGTGGATACTGCTTATCACAAAGGGACACGTGAAGAAATTAATTCTTATATTGCAGAAAAATTAGAAAACAAAACGTTTTCCTATTACTTTTCAAGAAAATTTGCTGATTTTGCAGGACTGTTTATGGGATTTTTTGCAACCGTTTTATTATCTGTTCTGTTTATTCAGGATACAAGGAAGAATACATACGAACTTCTCCACACAAAGCCTGTCAGTGCGGGAAACTATCTGTTAGGAAAAGTAGGAGGCGGGTTTGCTGTCTGTCTGCTGACACTTGCAGTCTTAAATCTGATTTTTTGGGTTTTATGCTCTATATTAACGGAAAGCAGTGGATTTGAAGTAAGGCTGATGGATTTTATACTGGCAACCTGTTTTTATATTTTGCCGAATATGCTGATGATTGTAAGTGTCTATAGTTTGATTTCGTTGCTGTTTAAAAGTCCGTTGCCCGCAGTGCCGCTTTTGCTTCTCTATATGGTGTACTCGAATATGGGAAGCCGGAATGCTGAAGGAGTGTATGGATATTATGGCAGGCCGCTTGCGATTATGGTACGGTTTCCGGGGACTTTTTTTGATACTGCGCCTCCTCCGATGGTATTGCTTAACCAGAGTTTTTTAATCATAGCTTCCGCAGGAATTATTTTTATCTCCATACAGATATGGAAAAGGAGGCGGGTTTATTGAAGCATGAAATAAATATCTCACTTCCGGTTCAAAAACAAGCTTATGCAGTGTTTTTTGTTGTGATGTTAAGCCTTGTCAGAGGGGTGACTTACTCATTTGAAGTAGGGATTGCATTGGAAGCACCAATGGCGATACTTGCTGCGTCGTTTTGTGCGGATACCTATACGCAGGAGATTATAAGTAAACGGTCAGAAATTTGGAGGCTTTACCCTATGAAAAAGAGGATGCATTGTATATACAGAAGGCTCGTGATACAGGGAATATTCCTGTTGACTGTTTCAGTCATTGGATATGGGCTGTTTTTTCTGTTTCAAAAACCAAGGACGTTTATAGGGCATAATATTTCAGAAAACGAAATGTACCACTTTTTCATATATTTGGCAGTTATTACTGTCACACTCGGTTTCTGGGGACTGTTAGCGAATCTGCTTTCCTGTATATTTCAAAATATGTGGATGGGCATCGCTGGCTGCCTGATATTGTGGCTGATTACAAATTCCAGTGTTGGTGACAGATATTTAGGAGCATGGAACATATTTTCTTATACATTCAGAGATGTAGAGAATAGCAGTGACTTTAGCTGGATATGCGGAAAAATTGTTTGTATATGTATCGGAATGATAGTAGTGGCAGCATTGCCCGGGATAATTGAGAAAAGAGGTTGAGATTATGGGAATTACAATAGAGGATTTAACAGTAACATTTAAGAATAAAGTAACAGCAATAAATCATGCCAGTTTGGAGATTCCAAAGGGAATCTTTGGGCTGTTAGGAGAAAACGGGGCAGGAAAG
>CAZKOR010000464.1:0-1790 GCA_964554405.1 uncultured Bacteroides sp.
CTAAAATCAATATCGGCGGATTTTTCAAAAAGACTCTGGCAATGCTGATACGCTGTTTCTGACCGCCGGAAAGTTTCACGCCGCGTTCGCCGACATAAGTATCATAACCGTCTTTCAGCGCTTCTATAAATTCATGCGCTCCGGCTTTTTTCGCCGCATCGATTATCTCCTGTCTGGTTGCATTCTCTTTTCCGTATGCAATGTTTTCATAAACAGTGCCGGAAAAGAGATAGACATCCTGCTGTACCATACCGATGTTTTCACGCAGGCTTTTTATCGTATAGTGGCGGATATTACTGCCATCCAGCATAATTTCACCCGCATCTATATTATAAAACCGCGGGATTAAGTTGCAGAGTGTTGTCTTTCCTCCGCCGGAGGGCCCTACGATGGCAATCTTTTCTCCCGCATGTATATCCAGATTCAGGTTCCGGAATACGATATTGTGATCGTCAGGATAAGCAAAACTTACTTCTTTTAAAGAAATATCCCCTTTCACATTCCGGCATGGCACCGCATCAGGCTCATCAAAAATTTCCACATCACTGTCCATAATTTCAACAAAACGCTCAATTCCGGTCATACCTCTTTGGAACTGCTCCGCAAATTCGATAATTCTTCGAATCGTTGCAATCAGCGTTGTCACATACATAATATATGCCACTAAATCACCGGGAGAAATCATCTTTTTTACCATAAAAATGCCGCCTGCCGTTAAAACAGCCAGATACATCAGACCGTCAAAGGCTCTGGTCGTTGTCTGGAAAGCCGCCATAAATTTATAAGATTCTTTTTTAATCCGAAAAAATTTCTGATTATCTTCTTCAAACTTTTCCTTTTCTTTTTCTTCATTTGTAAATGCCTTAACAACTTTCTGTCCAAGAAGGCTGTCTTCGATCCGGGCATTCAATTCACCAATCTGCACTCTCTGTTTTCGGAAAGCCGCCCGCAAACGCAAATTAATTATGGTACAGGTCACAACCATAACCGGTACGATCGCAAAAATAATCAGAGTCAGCGGAAGATTGATACTGGACAGAATGATAAAAGAAATCACCGCTTTGATTCCCGCAATGAAAAATTCCTCCGGACAATGATGGGAAAATTCCGTCACATCAAATAAATCGTTCGTAATCCGCCCCATAATCTGTCCGACTTTCGTATTATTATAATAGGTATCGGAAAGCTTTTGCAGATGCGCATAAGCGTCCCGCCGCATATCGGTCTCAATCTGTGTTCCCATGACATGACCCGTATATGCCATATAAAAATTCGCCAGCGTATCAATTATCCGAAGTACCAGATACAATGCACCCAGACGCAGAATAATCCCAACACTTAATGCCGCCAAATTGTTCATACCGGTGTTGGTTATGTAGCGTATAATCATCGGCAGAACCATTTCACAAATCGTTGTCAGCCCTGCACATAATAAATCGATTACGACTATTTTCCAATACTTTTGATAATACGGGAGAAACCTTTTTATCAGTTCTCCCGCTTTGTACTTTGATGCTGCTCCTGATTGCTGTCTCATCTTTCCGCTCCTGTCTTTCTGATTGCTTCTTACGGATTCGTTTCACTGTTCATATACAATGGGCATCCGGTTGTCTGCCCCATTGCCGTGACTGTCGTCCCTACGCAATCCTTATTATCCAGCCATGAAATTGCCGCAACTCCATAATAAAGGTCATATCCGTCAATATTAAGCTCTATGTAACGGTCACCATACATTCTCCATGTTCCCGCAGCGCTTCCGCTGATGCTTCCGTCCGTATTCAATGTTACAT
>CAZKOR010000465.1:0-1783 GCA_964554405.1 uncultured Bacteroides sp.
ACATATTATATTTCTTTTGTCTTAGGTGTTTTTGATTCTATATGTTTAAATCTTGGCTTTAATGCTCATTTATTAATTTTTTCTTAACACTACTGCAGTAGTGTTGACGACCCGGCAAGGATGTGGTAATGTATAATCAAACGAAACTACTGCGGTAGTGTGAAAGGAGGACAAAAATGGATATTAAACTTTTTGATTCAGAACTGAAAGTAATGTGTGTGCTTTGGCGTGAGGGCGACACCACTGCGAAACATATATCTGATGTTCTGAAAGAGGAAATTGGGTGGAATATGAATACCACATATACACTGATAAAAAGATGCATTAAAAAAGGTGCAATTGAACGTTCCGAACCTAACTTTATGTGTCATGCCCTTATCCCAAAAGAAAAAGTTCAGGAAGCTGAAACAAATGAATTGATTAATAAAATTTATGACGGGTCTGTTGATAAACTGTTTGCCGCCCTGTTAGGCAGAAAAAAACTATCTGTAGAACAGATAGAAAGGCTGAAACAGATTGTAGAGGATTTGGAATGAGGTGATGATAATGAGTTTGCTTCAAATGAGTTTTTCCGGGGCTGTTTTTATTATTGCAATTGTAATGATCCGCGCAATAGCAATCAATCAATTGCCTAAAAGGACATTTCTTGTTTTATGGGAAATAGCATTTATAAGGCTGCTTATACCTTTTTCAATTCCGTCTATGTTTAGTGTATATACACTCATTAGCAAAAATATATCCTCATCTGTATTTTCTGCAACAGAAACAGGGAATGTTATACCCTATATCCCACAGGAAAATCAGTTTATCACAGCGCAGGAAACTGCTCAATTACCATCGAACACTTTATCATTTACAACTGTTTGGTTTGCCGTCTGGATCATAGGAATGATATTATTTGCAATCTTTTTTTCTATATCCTATTTGCGTTGTTTACAAGAATTTAAGACATCTTTAGCTATACGCAATGATTTTGCGGAACAGTGGTTAAAAAAATGCCCTTTAAAGCGTCAAATCTCAATCAGACAATCGGATAAGATTTCTGCACCATTGACCTATGGCATCTTACGCCCGGTTATTTTAATGCCTAAAAAAATAGACTGGGAAAACACAAAGCAGCTACAATATATACTTTCACATGAATATGTGCATATTTATCGTTTTGATACCATCACAAAGTTGATCGCAGCGATTACGTTTTGCATTCACTGGTTCAATCCTATGGTTTGGGTAATGTATATTCTTTTTAACCGCGATATTGAACTGGCATGTGATGAAAGTGTGGTACGACAATTTGGAGAAACATCTAAATCTGTATATGCAAGAATGCTTATTGACATGGAGGCAAGGCAAAGCGGATTATTGCCCTTTTGTAACAATTTTAGTAAAAATGCTATTGAGGAAAGAATAAGATCCATTATGAAGACAAAAAAAGCTACTATGGGATTGACTGTCAGTAGTCTGGTATTGGTACTAATAATAATTACCTTGTTTATAACTTCTATTCAAAAGGAAAAAATGGTATTTGCCTGCGGCAGATTATTTGTGACCACAAATCTTGATGTTTCCGAAATGGTTGCGCGGGAAGCAGAAATTTCAGAGTATGATTCACCTTATATCGGAGTAATCGAATCTACTGTCAGCAGAGCAAAAGAGCCGGATATGGAGCTTCAATCAAATTTCGGATGTATTGGTTCCGAAATAATATTTAACGGTAGTGGTGTTGCCGTCAATCTGAATGGGAAATGGATACAGTTTGACCCACAAGACCTTGTCAATTCAC
>CAZKOR010000466.1:0-1753 GCA_964554405.1 uncultured Bacteroides sp.
CAAAATCCAGATATTTGAATAAAAAAAGAACACCGAAATTGTAGCACAATGTCAAGATCAATGTCAGTTTTCCGTATTTATCTTTTTTTTCAAAAATAATCTTTCCTGCCCCGTAATTGACAAAAATCGATACAATAAGCAGAAGAACATAGTAAGGTTCTCCCACGCCGTAAAATATTAGACTTCCCGAAAACAATACAATATTACGGTACTTTTCGGGAACAACAAGATATATCAACATAAAAACCGGCAAAAACCGGAATAAAAACTCTACACTGGAAAATAGCATATCTATAGGCTCCCCAAAAAAACGACTCTAGATATAGTATATTCCAGGCAGAGTTAATTTACAAGCGTTACCCCTGTTATTTTATAATCTGTTTAAACTTCCCATATAATGAATGACTGTGCGCCTAACACATAGCCTCCATTCTGAAAATCTCCCTTTCCAATGGCATAAAGTTTTTCTTTCACTTCCGGCAGACCATCCGCCTGTATAAGACCGTCTTTCCCTGACGGATTGCAGCACATAAGCAGATTCCCACGTCTGTACGCAAAAGCTCTCTCGTTTTCTTTTGCATAAACAATCGCCAGATTGTCATTCTCCTTAAGCTCATCCCTGTTTTTCCTAAGCGCCAATACATCTTTTACCACATGCAGCAAAGAATCTTTGTCCTTTTCCTGTTCAGCGACCGTAGGCGCATCCGGTGCGGTATCTACCGGCAGATAAAGGTCTTTTGCAGGAGCTGTGGAAAATCCGCAGTTTATAGTATCATCCCACTGCATCGGCGTACGGGAACCGGTTCTTGTATAACCACCCTCTTTGGAGTCCAGCGCAAGATAATGCATTCCGATTTCATCTCCATAATAGATGAAAGGATTTCCCGGCATAGTAAACAAAAAGGCATATGTAAGCTTTAATTCTCTGACATCCAGATAATGAGACGCCCGGATGGTATCATGATTGCCCGTAATCAGACAATAACGCCCCTCTTTCTTTATCCTCTCATAACTTTCCATGTATTCTCCAAAGAAATCCAGAATGCTTCTGCTGCTGTCTCTGTGGAAAATACTATTGTTCTTTCCATCCGCCATATCCCGCATTAAAAGATTATAACCATTTCCCGGCCAGTCCAGATAGAAATCCATATGAAAGCCTGCCGGAATGGCAAGATACGGTCTGTTCCACTCCGAAACAAGCGCTGCCTCCGGATAAAACTCATCCAACATTTTACGGATATCTTTCCAAACCATGGCAGTACCGCTCTTTCTCTCATCATCTTTCTTGACAAGAGAATCCGCCATATCTACCCTGAAACCGTCACATCCCTTATCCAACCAGAAGCGCATAATATCTTTTAACGCCTCTCTTGTCGCAATACAGGCAGGATCGAACACCCCTTTCTGCCAGGGCTGTTCCGGGTGCAGAAAGCCATAGTTTAAGGCTGGCTGGCACTTAAAGAAGTTCAGCACATAAACGCCGTTTCTTTCGCTTTCTCCCGCTACAAATTTAAGTCCTTCCGGTGAATGGAACCAGTTATCCGTCCAGATATAGCGATCCGAATACTCATTACGCTCTATCTTACGGCTCTCTTTAAACCACTCATGCTCCTCCGAAGTATGTCCGGGTACTAAATCAAGCAGGATGTGCATTCCTCTTTTATGTACCTCCTCGAACAAACGAACAAGGTCTTCATTTGTTCCGTAACGCTCCGCTGTCTTTTTGCAATCCCGTACATCATAACCGGCATCA
>CAZKOR010000467.1:0-1751 GCA_964554405.1 uncultured Bacteroides sp.
TGTCAATTTTTACCTGAGTGTATGCTTGTCTATGACCGTTTTTCTTATGATAGCCTGTTTTTCTCTTATATTTGTATACGATAACTTTGCGGCCGCGTCCCTGTTCCGTAACGGTTCCTGTTACGGTTGCGCCTGCAACGTCACCTGCTACTTTCAGCTCTTTATCGCTGATGGCTACTACCTGGTCAAATGTAACAGCAGCTCCTACTTCAACGTCAAGTTTCTCAACTTTGATTACATCGCCTTCGGATACTTTGTACTGTTTTCCGCCTGTTGCAATAATTGCGTACATAAGGCACCTCCTATTCATATGAACAAAGTGTTCATTTTACTCGCCAGCTTTGGTGATATCCGGATATCCGAACATACTTATACCACACTGTGCGGCATACTCGAATATTTTATAATCTTTTGGAGGATTTGTCAATATCAGGATGGAAATTTTTCCATATTCATGATTGCACTTTCTCTTTTCGTTTAAAATATAAAAAACCGACAAATGCAAAAGCGATACCGATGAGTATATTTGAAACTCTTGTATGGCAGATACCGTCCAATAAGCTGACTGCTCCTGCAAAAGTAAATAATATGCCGGTTAATATGTGAATGGTTCTGGTCTTCATAAATATCCTCTCCTCAATAATTTTTTATGTCAACTACATTGTAGCACAAAAGAGAGAATGCGGAGATTTCAATATTTACCAGCGATCAATGTTGTTAAATCACATCTCACTTACGAATAACTTTCCGCATACCGGAACCGCAAAATTCATGTGGGATTATTTTAAATCCCATTTTCTCATAAAACGCTTCTTTCCCTTTTTCTGCAATCAACTGTATAGTGGAACGCCCGCCGATTGGCGTTGTCTTATCAACATATTCAATTATCATACTGACAATTTTTTTGCCAATCCCCTGTTTCTGATAATCCGGCTGAACTACAATATCGGCTATCATAAAATACATTCCGTCACCAATCAATCTTCCCATCCCGATAGTCTGGTTATCGTCTACTGCAATTACCGTGTACAGACTATTATTAAGAGCGTTTTGTGTCTGCTCTTTTGAAAAAAGCAACCACTCAACACTTTCCCTTAACTTGCAATAATCCTCATAGCAAAGCGCATTTTCTTTATATTCCATATGTATTTCCTCTCCAATAATTAATTGACTTTATAATTCTTCCATTAGTTTAATAGCGGTAAAAATCATATTTGAACGTACATTCTTTTGATTATCCCAATTTCGATTGTCCCATTTTTCACCGCTTACATCATCACCGGCATAAAGCAATTGGGCTAAAGGAATATCATAATACTTAGACACAGCAAAAAATGCGGCTGCTTCCATTTCAACGGTTATACAACCTTCACTTCTTCGTAACTCAATCATTTCAGGGGTTTCTCTATACATGGCATCTGTAGTCCATGTTTTTCCAATTGTATATGGTATTCCCAACTTTTCCAAACCGGAAATAATGTAATCTGCGGTTGCTTTATGGCATTCCACTTCTCGGGAAGGCTCTAAGTAATGATAAGATGTACCCTCATCTCTGACAGCCGCAATAGGAACAATAATTTCTCCCACTTGAGAATCCTTCTTAATGGAACCTGCACCACCGCATATAATAAATTTATTACATCCCATAGCATGTAATTCTTCAATTGTCCCTGCCGCACCGGGGGCAGTAGAAAACGGCATTGTAATGCAAATTTTTTCTTTAGATATGTTATACTCATAAATAGGAATGT
>CAZKOR010000468.1:0-1744 GCA_964554405.1 uncultured Bacteroides sp.
CATTTCCTCATCAAAATCCCAATTCCGTTTTCCTGTATTATGTTCCATGAGCAGTGAAAGTCCCCATTTCTTTTCATTGATTTCCGATACTATGCTCACAACGCCATTGCCAATGATACTCTGAAAGCACGCAGAATAACCACAGGCTTGCTCCGCTTCGTTAAGAGCATAATTTGTGTCCATTTCAAACCCTACAACGGGATTTTTCTTAATTAAATCTATCTTTCGCCCTTCTTTTGCTCCATGAAAATAAAAAATATAAGTATCATCTTTTACCACATATCCAAAATTCAGCGGAACAATATACACTTCCCCATCATCATAAAAACCGATTCTGCAACAGGTGCATCGGCTTATAATGCTTTCAATTTTCATAAAATCTGTTACTTCTCTGTCTTTTCTTCTCATAATTATTTCCTCAACTTCCAAGCAGGTTACATTGCAAATAAATCATCAAGTGTAATTACCGACTGGATATTTTCTGAATAAGAATTACCTACCAATCCGTAAGTGGTAATCAGCGTCGGATAAATCGCATACTTTGTTCCGGTCAACAGCACCAAATCGTTTATTTTGTTCCTAATACTTCTGTCTACCTTTTCCGTTACGGTATACTCTGAAGCGGAATATTTCATTTCGCACAAATTTATCACCTGATCTTTTCTTATAATCAGTAAATCTATTTGCGAACCAAATATCCCTTTATCCGGATCCGCTTTGCAATACCATGAATTCACTTCCGTAAGCACTCCGGATATCCCCAGCTTCATTTTAATCTGATCTATATGCTCCATACAGACTCTTTCAAACGCAAGCCCCATCCATGTATTTACTATCGGCGTATTAATTTGATTAGACCAAAAATGTCCATCGGTAGGAATATCTTCTAAAAATTTAAAGTGAAATAATGTAAAACAATCAATCAATTGATATACTGCATTTTTCTTCTTCATACCCACGGCAAAATACCGTCTGATAAAACCACAGCTTTCCAGCTCCTCCAATTTAACAGTCAAATCGCCGGAATTTATAATTCCTGAAGCTTCTATCAGCTCTTCTCTTGTCATCCCGACTTTCTTACGCCCTAATGTTTCAATTATCTTTACATATACTGCCGGATGCTTAAATGCAGACGCATACAAATATTTAAATTCCTCTTTTAAAGGAGCATTCTTTACAAACAAAATATTGTCTATATTTTGCGCAAGACTTAGACCTTTCTTTAAAAATCCCCAGTAATATGGAACTCCGCCAAAAATCATATAATAATGCAAAATCTGATTTCTGTTTAACGCCAAACCGGTTGCCTTAACATATTCCTCACATTCTTTCAATGTGAATGTCTGCAAATGAATCTGCTCTGTCAGCCGGTTATATAAACCGCCTTTATTATGAACCACTTTGGACAGCATCCACGACGTAGCAGAAGCACATACAATCAGTATTACATCTTTTCTTGCTGACGCAAAGCTATTCCAGAAATTTTCTATGGCCGTCATAAAGTCGCTTTTTTGTGTATCCATCCAAGACAATTCATCAATAAAAATTACTTTTCTTTTCTCATTTGACTGTCTGACCAAATCTTTAAGTCCTTCAAATGCTTCCAGCCAGTTCGTTGGTTTGCGAGAGGCAGCACAGCCTGCATCTTTCAAGGAAGATGCGAATGCAAATAATTGTTCCTTCATTCCACTTTCTGACAAACCTGCATGCTGAAATGTAAAGCGATAGCCAAAAAATTCCCGGA
>CAZKOR010000469.1:0-1743 GCA_964554405.1 uncultured Bacteroides sp.
AACTTGCTTGGTAAGCGTGTCGATTATTCAGGACGTTCCGTTATCGTTGTAGGTCCGGAACTGAAAATATACCAGTGCGGTCTGCCAAAAGAGATGGCGATTGAGCTGTTCAAACCTTTTGTTATGAAAGAACTGGTATCAAGAGGTATTTCGCAGAATATAAAAAATGCTAAGAAACTGGTGGAAAGACTTGATACGCAGGTATGGGATGTGCTGGAAGAAGTTATCAGAGAACATCCGGTTATGTTAAACCGTGCGCCTACACTGCACAGACTGGGTATTCAGGCTTTTGAGCCGATTTTGGTAGAGGGTAAGGCAATTAAGCTGCACCCGCTCGTATGTACCGCATTTAATGCTGACTTTGACGGCGACCAGATGGCGGTGCATCTGCCGTTGTCCGTGGAAGCGCAGGCGGAATGCCGGTTTTTACTCTTGTCCCCGAACAACCTGTTAAAACCGTCAGATGGTGGTCCGGTAGCCGTTCCTTCTCAGGATATGGTACTTGGTATTTACTATTTGACCCAGGAGAGAAAGGGAGTTGTCGGAGAAGGCAAGTTTTATAAGAATATCAATGAGGCAATTCTTGCTTATGAAAATGGCGAATGTACTCTGCACAGCAGAATTCATGTCAGAGTGCAGAAAGAAAATGCCGATGGAGAAGTGATTTCCGGCGTTGAGGAATCTACATTGGGACGTTTCCTGTTCAATGAAATTTTACCGCAGGATTTAGGCTATGTAGACAGAAGCGACCCGGCGAACTTCTTAAAGCTGGAAGTGGATTTCCATGTTGGAAAGAAGCAGTTAAAGCAGATTCTGGAAAAAGTAATCAATATTCATGGCGCAGTAAAGACTGCGGAAGTATTGGATTTGATTAAATCCACAGGATATCATTATTCTACGAAAGCGGCTATGACAGTATCCATTTCCGATATGACAGTACCGTCCAAGAAACAGGAAATGTTAGACGAAGCACAGGCGACAGTTGATAAGATTTCACAGAACTTCAGACGTGGTCTGATTACGGAAGAAGAGCGGTATCGTGCAGTTGTTGAGACTTGGAATGAAACGGATAAGGAACTGACAGAGGTATTGCTGGCAGGTTTGGATGAGTATAATAATATTTATATGATGGCGGATTCCGGTGCCCGTGGTTCCAATCAGCAGATTAAACAGCTTGCCGGTATGCGTGGTTTGATGGCGGATACAACCGGTAGAACGATTGAGCTGCCGATTAAATCCAATTTCCGTGAAGGTCTTGACGTTTTGGAATATTTTATGTCCGCACATGGTGCGCGTAAAGGTTTGTCCGATACAGCGCTTCGTACGGCTGACTCCGGTTACCTGACAAGACGTATGGTCGATGTATCTCAGGAATTGATTATCCGCGAGATAGACTGCAGTGAGGGACGCGAGGATATTCCGGGTATGTATGTGAAAGCATTCATGGACGGAAAAGAGACAATTGAAGGCTTAAAAGACAGAATCACAGGAAGATTTGCCTGTGAGGATGTGAAAGATAAAGACGGCAATGTAATTGTAAAGCGCAATCATATGATTACACCGAGTCGTGCGGCTAAAATCTTAAACGTAGGTGTAGACGAAAAAGGTGAACCGATTGAAGAAGTTAAGATTCGTACGATTTTAACCTGCCGTTCCCATAGCGGCATCTGTGCAAAGTGCTACGGCGCTAACATGGCAACAGGTGAAGCTGTTCAGGTAGGTGAAGCAGTCGGCATCATAGCT
>CAZKOR010000470.1:0-1730 GCA_964554405.1 uncultured Bacteroides sp.
GATTCCCTTTGGAATCTCCAAATTGGCATGATCGATAGCTGTTACTTTATTCTTGAATGTTACTGTTAAATCCTCAATCGTAATTCCCATAATCTCAACCTCTTTTCTCAATAATCTTGGGCAATATTGCCACCGCCAGTATCCCAATACCTATACAAACGATTTTTCCGTATATCCAGCTGAAGTCACTGCTATTTTCTACATCTCTGAATGTATAAGAAAATAAGTTCCATACTCCAAAATATCTGTCACCGACACTGGAATTTGTAATCAGCCACAAGATCAGGCAGCCGCCGATTCCCATCCACATATTCCGAAATATACAGGAAAGCAGATTCGACAGCAGCCCCCAAAAGCTAAGTGTCACAGCAACAGATGCAAAATATATGAAAAATGGGTATATTTCCTTTTCTACAATACCTTGACCTATATCAAGTGTTCTTGGGTTTTGAAACAGAAAAAACAATCCATATCCAAGGACTGCAACCGATAACAGAAATATTTCCTGTAATATAATCCTCCTGTATATACAATTCATTCTCTTTTTCATAGGATAAAGCCGCCAAATTTCTGACCGTTTACTGGTAATCTCCTGCGTATAGATATCCGCACAAAATGTGGCTGCAAGTATGGCCATTGGCGCTTCCAATGCAATCCCTATTTCATGAGAGTAAGTAACCCCTCTGACAAGACTTAGCATTACGGCAAAAAATACTGCATAGGCAATTTTATAAAAAGGAAGCGAGATTTTCATTTCGTATTTCAATAAACCCGCCTCCTTTTCCATATCTGTACAGAGATAAAAACAATTCCTGCGGAAGCTATAACTAAAAAACTCTGGTTAAGCAATACCATTGGAGGAGGAGCAGTATCAAAAAATGTCCCGGGAAACCGTACCATGATTGCTAGCGGCCTGCCATAATATCCATACACACCTTCGGCATTCCTGCTTCCCATATTCGAATACACCATATAGAGAAACAAAAGCGGCACTGCGGGCAGCGGACTTTTAAATAACAGAGAGATCAAACTATAAACGCTTATGATCATCAGCATATTCGGCAAAATATAAAAACAGGTTGCCAATATAAAGTCTGTCAGCCTTACTTCAAACCCACTGCTTTTCGTTAGTATGGAACATAAAACCCAAAATATCAGATTTAGGACTGTGAGTATAATCAGGCAGACCACAAAACCGCCGCCCACTTTGCCTAACAAATAGCTTCCTGCACTGACAGGCTTTGTATGGAGAAGCTCATAGGTATTTTTCCTTGTATCCTGCATAAACAAAACAGATAATAAAACCGTTGCAAAAAATCCCATAAACAGTCCTGCAAAATCAGCAAATTTCCTTGAAAAGTAGTACGAAAATGTTCTATTTTCCAATTTTTCCGCAATATAAGAATTAATTTCTTCACGTGTTCCTTTATGATAAGCCGTATCCACATAAACAAAATATGCCCGATAAAAGTTATATTCTTCCAGATGCCTGCAGGCTGCCTTAATATCCATTTCCTTCATTTCATCGATAACAGATTGTGCTTTGGTATTGTCCATCCGGAATTCCGAAATCAGGGTTTCCTTTATTTGTTCTTCCCACATTCCCCGCCTCAGCTCTTCCTCCGCCGGCACATATCCCTCAAAAATATCCCCATCACGAAAGGTTTCCGGATAATCATTCACAATTTCCTCCCCTTCTGCAAGATAATGGATATTCAGATAGGGACTTA
>CAZKOR010000471.1:0-1694 GCA_964554405.1 uncultured Bacteroides sp.
TCCTATTACATAAAAAAGTGGACTTGCCAGTCCACTCTTATCGTAAATATTATTTAAGACTATTATAGTGTAGCACCAAATAACGAGAGATGCAAGTAAAAATTAACTTCTTTTAAAAATCGGATTCCGTAAAATACTGATAAGTAATGGTATTACCATAAACGCCCAGACAATCGGTTCTGATACAATGACGCCCATATAACCGATGGAAGACACCAAGAACAAAGCAATCATCACTTTTCCCGCCAGTTCTATCAGACTGGATATAAGCGGCGTTCTGCTGTCCCCGAACCCCTGCATACTGTTTCGCAGAATACAAATGAGGGCAGGCAGAAAATAAAAAGACGCATTCACCTTCAGATACAGCGAAGCATTGTCCAGCACTTCCGGCTCTGCGCTTGCCGTAATCAAATGGATGATAGGTGCAGAAAGAGTAAATACTACCGCAAGCACAATCACGCACCATCCGAAAGAAAGCAGTACGGTATCTTTTATGCCCTTTTTAATCCTTGCATATTCCTTAGCGCCAAGATTCTGTCCGCAATAGGTAGCAAGCGCCGTTCCCAATACAAAAAACGGAATCAGGAAAATGGTAGTCGCTTTCCTCGCTCCGGTGTGCGCTACAATAATATTCGTTCCTAAAGTATTGATACCCGTCTGCAGGGCAAGCGAACCCAGCGTCACGAAAGAAATCATGAATCCCATGGAAAGACCGGTCGGCAGAAGCTGTCCGTATACTTCCTTATCCGGTGCCGCTTCCTCTTTATGCAGGACAATCTGTGGATATTTCTTTCTCATATAAAGGAAACACAGAAGCGCTGACAATGCCTGAGAAATTACCGTAGCCGCCGCGGCTCCCACAACGCCTTTTCCCAGATTCAAAACAAAAAAATAGTCTAAGAAAATATTCAGCACATTGGAAATGATAAGAAACAACAACGGGGTAAAAGAGTCCCCAATCGCCCGGAGAATAGCCGCACAGATATTATACAGTGTAGTGGCAATCAAACCGGCAATTATAATCTTGATATAAGCGGATGCTTCTACCATAAGCTCATCCGATACATGCAAAGTCCCAAGAATCTGCGGTAGAAAAACAAGGCACAACACACTGATAAGAAGCGTAAACATTATGCCAAGAAGTAACGTTCCGCCGATTGCCTTTCTCATCTTCTTTTCCTCATTTGCGCCAAAACAAGTGGATATGATAATACCGAATCCACAGATGATACCGTTTAAAAATTCAATCAACATATCGCTTAAAGATGTAGTCGCTCCAACCGCTGCCAAGGATGCTTCTCCCAGCGCGCTCCCTATGATATGGGTATCAATCAGACTATAGCAAAGCTGAAATAACTGCCCGATATAAAGCGGTATGGCAAAAAACAGAATGACTTTTAAGGGATTTCCTTTGGTTAGGGTTTTCATTTTTCCTCCATTCCGAAGTGTTTTGCGCTGAGGACGCGGGCAGAATTTCTTAGCCCGCAAGGGGTGGCATATGCTTGTTTATCATTATGAAAAATGCAAATATAGTGTATCACCGGATAAAAAGAGGGGCAAGAAAAAGTTTTAGGAGAAAAATTTCAAAAAAGACTTGCAATTTGGATGAATCTATAATAGAATAAGCAAGTGTCCAGTATATGGCTCGTTGGTCAAGCGGTTAAGACGCCGCCCTCTCACGGCGGAAACAGGGG
>CAZKOR010000472.1:0-1690 GCA_964554405.1 uncultured Bacteroides sp.
TTAGATGAAAAATGGTTTGAAAACGGCGCAGGATTTGATTATCTGTTTTCAAAGCTTCTTGTTCAAAATGACGCCATGGTATGTATCAGCGACGGACGGAAGTGGGGTTCGGAATATTTTAAAGGATTGTCAGAACACTTTAGCGAAGCAGACAGCGATAAGTGCCGGAAAATAGCAGCGCATTTCCAAAAGGTAAGCAGCATTGCAGAAGAAATGATGTCACTAATCGGAGACTGGAGTGACATGGAAAATATGCTGAACAACTTGGGGAACCGCTCCGTCAGGGAGAAAATCGGGAAACTGATTGATTCCGCCAAAGCAGAAGATACTTTTGCCTATGAGCAGATAAAATTATTGATAAATAATATATAAAAACCGCCACTCTACAGTCGTATGCATCACAAGCTTCATAGCAATTTCCCGCATACGGCTGTTCAGTCTGTGGTACATGATATCCTGTTCCCAACGGATACCGAGAATGTATTCCTGCTCTCTGTTTGTCAAACAGGACATGACTTGCTGCAGTTTCTTTTCGTCTTTTTTCATCCATGCCCCAAAAGGACATTCCATATAGAAATTATCCTCGCCGCTTTCCTCCAGACGCTTGACCAGTTTTTCCATAAGCCTTTCTTTTGTTTTTTCCTGTAAAAAATATATGTGCAGCGTCTCCGTTTCTGTCGGAAGTTCAGATAATAATATACCGGATTCCGTCATATACCTGTATACTGCTTTCTCCACTTTCGCGCGCGGCACCGGATAATCAAGTTCCTTCATCATCTGTTCTACGGAATATCCCCTGTCAACGAGATGCCTGATTGCGCCTCCCGCTGCGACATCAAATACAAAATCCGACAAAGCGGCTTCAAAATACTTCGGTCTGTTCTCCTGCATCATCAATCCTCCTCACTTTCTAACGCTAACCGATAGGTTTGTGTAACACTAACCGATAGGTTTGTGTAACACTAACCGATAGGTTTGTGTTTTTTATTATATCATTTGTATTTGACACAGGCAATTTTAGTATTTCCCCGCCCAATTTATGCCACATACCGCATTATCGCTGACAATTCCACAATTTTATCGTATGATATAGACACCGATAAACATTGCATTCATTTGGTAAGCTTACAACCGCAATACGGTATTCATTTATAAAAAGGAGGTATCTTCATGAAAGTGGAAATTCAAATATCGCCGGACATTGAAGAGCCATATGCCGTTATCTATTCCAATCAAATGACAGAAGAGGTTCAGCACGTTTATGATAAAATCCAGTCTTGCAGCAATGTGATTACAGCAATAGACAATGAACAGATTATCATATTACAGCCATCTGAAATCTATATGCTTCGGATAGAAAACGAGCAGTTGGTGATTTACTGCCAGCAGAAAAAATATATTTCCAATAAACGTCTCTATGAAATGGAAAACCTGTTAGGCAGCAAATTTATGCGGATTTCTAAATCCACTATTATCAATTTGAAAAAATTAAGCAGCGTGGAACCCTCTTTTAACGGAACCATGCTTGTCGTACTAAAAAACGGGGATAAAGACTATATTTCCAGAAAATATCTCCCCGCATTTAAAAAATATTTAGGATTATAAAGGAGGTTTTTATATGAAACGAATTAAAAAATTAGCTATTATTTCTTTGCTGGGAATCGGTATTGCTTGTACGATTTATACTCTT
>CAZKOR010000473.1:0-1673 GCA_964554405.1 uncultured Bacteroides sp.
AAAATACATTACAATTATATTGACTATTTTCTCTCTAATAAACATTTTTATGATATTAAAATCAAATAACCACCATTAAATAATATAAAGGCAGCTACAAATCTCTGTTCTTTGCTCTATGAACTGCCTATATGCTATTTACCTCTATTCACTTTTATAATGTTCCCCACACAGTGCAAGGAAATAATCCTTTTTCTTCTGTATTTCCTCCTGCCTGTCTTTGGAAAGCGTCTTGAATATCTCGTCATAATCAAGCTCCGCAAGCGGTGTTCCAAGTACAGGCGTTAAAACTTCATGTTCATACCATATCCGCCATAATTCCTCAAACAGTTCCGAACTGTCCGAATACGCCACAGCGGAATCAAAGCCTTCGCCCTCATTGAACCATTGCAGACGGACAAAGCCAAACCGCCCAGCATCTGCCACCATCACATCTGCCAGCTCATACAGTTCCGTAAACGCATCTGCCACCTTCCGGCATTTTTCCCGCTGTTCTTCCGTAATATATATTTCTGCCATAAATGATCCTCCTAACCACTTCTGGACAAAATGTCCAAAAGTTATCCGTTTTCCTTTAAACAGTAAATCGTGCAGAGGTCAACGCACAACACGCCTTCCTCATATTTTATATTATCAAACAAAAGGCACTGGAACAGCACATCACGCACACTCTCCAGCCGGACAATCCCTTGCTCTATTTTTGAAAAATCTGTGCTGGAAATATCCCCTACTGTCTGCCTTGCAGAAATACAATGAGTATAAAGTCCGAGGATATATTTATCTGACATGGGGAAAGCGAATGTTTCCTGACCGTCATACGTTACCCTGTATTTTTCCTGTTCTTCCTCCGGCAGCTCAAAGATGCACTGTACTGTTTCAAGATAAGTATGCCCGTCGAAGTCCGGTTTTAACTTCTTCCCGTATCTGCGGATTGCCACGAAAATATTGTTGCGGTCAATAAAAGAACGGGTACGCTTAAATGTCGGCTTTCTGCCTTTTATGTCCATATAAACATTATTCCCTGTTCCCTTCCCGGCAAACCTGCCATAATCGCCAGTCCTCAACAAATAGGACAGCACTTCAAGCAGCTTTTCCTTTGATACAATCTCCTGATAGGGAGAATCCCCAAAATCTATTTTAACAAATCGTAATGGGCAGCTTCCCTTTGCAATCTCACGTTCCATTGCCCTGTCAATATCCCTCATGGACTCCATTTATCCATCTCCTTCCGTTTTGGACTGAAACAATCCTTTTTCTTCCCAACCTCCGCCATACATATCATGCTGTACCAACTGCTGGTAATAATGGTTCATGGTATTGGGCGCATTGTAGAGGGCAGTCACCATGTATGCCCTGATATTGGTTATCTTGGTTGTGGTTTCCCTCATGCTGCCAATGACATACTCCAAATGGGAACTGTTCAGCTTCAGGAATTTTGATTTCACAAGCTCATAAGGGTAATCTTCCCCATTGACCTTTACTGTCTTTCGCTTCACGCACACAATCTCACAGATCACATCATACAATTCTTCATACAAACCCTTATCCTGCCATTCGCCGTACTTCATGTGATGCTCATACTCAATATTCTCTCTGATAATCTCCATGTATGCGTTGACATCATCCATCACATCAATCCCGTCATTATCCGGCTTGCCCGGTTTGGTTTCTTT
>CAZKOR010000474.1:0-1671 GCA_964554405.1 uncultured Bacteroides sp.
TTTATGAAGATGATGTTTTTGAAATATCGCCTCTGCTTTGCCAAAAAGCATTAAACATTTTAAAAACCGATCAAGGAGTTATTATTGATCATGTAATTACAAGTGAGCGCATCTATAAACAATTAACAGAAATATTGCGAGAATATAAGCTGATTAAGGTTCAAACATCAAATCCGATTTGTTAAAAAGAGTAAAAACAGAAATTTTGTTTGCTATGAAATTTCTGGCAGGATATAATGTAAGTATAATAATGGTTAAGACATAAAGGTAGATGATGATATGTTGGTAAACTACGCTGATCCGAATTTGAGGGAGCAGGATGCGACAGTGTGGGAGGATATAATTTGAAAATTTATCTTGATATGTGTTGCTATAATAGGCCATATGATGACCAGACACAGTTGAAAGTCTCTATGGAAACGCAGTCTAAGCTGCATATTCAAATGTTAGTAAGAGAGAAAAAACTAGAGTTGATTGTTTCGTATATGCTTAGATATGAGTGCAGTAAAAATCCATTTGAGATGCGGCGTAATGCAATTTTTGACTTTATACAAGAAAATGCTGCTGGATATGTAGGTGATGACCGAAAAAATGTGATTGAAGCAAAAGCGACTGAGATTATGAAAACGGGGGTTAAATTCAAAGATGCCTGTCATGTTGCTTCGGCAATTTATGCCGGATGTGAATATTTTATATCTACAGACACACGACTGCTTAAATATAATACACAAGAAATAAAGATGGTGACACCGATAGAGTTTATTATGGAAACGGAAGGTGATGAATAAATGGCAACAAGTACAGTTGAGATTATGAATCGCGGAATGAAATGTTTGACGGATCAGATGGGTATTGTTGAAGCGGAACAGTTTATTTCCACTATCATTCGGGAAAAGTTTGATTACACGAAATGGCAGAGAGAATATTTTGATGCAATGACACCAGAAGAAATCAGTTCTGAGGCGTCTTATTTTGAAACAAATCAACCTTTTACCGGTAATGCGATTAGGCTATAATAGTTGGATGCAAATCGCTATTGCTTTTAAGAGTGCGGAAACGCTGGTGAATGGCGTTTCCGTTTTTCTTTTTCTGTTTTTGGGATATAGTCGGATACAACCATGTATTGCTGTATGGAAATGTGATATACTCGAATCAACGAATTGAAAGCTGAAAGGGGGGTGGTTTATGAAAAATCTATTTGAACTGGGAAATCAGTATGCAAAAGAAAGTGATTGGAAAGATTTCGCGCTATTGAAACTTTGTTTATGCGCCATGGGTATAGTAATTGGCACACAAGTCACACCGAAGTATAAGAAAACCGTAATCCGTGCATCAATCGGAGTATTTATTGCAACCTATATTCCTCTTATGGCGAAAGTTTTCAAAATTATGATGCGTGATAATACTGAAATCAACAGCATTTCAACGGAGTTATAAATTCAGTTTGTAGAATTTAAAGGAAAATTTTGATTAGGTCAGGATTTTGAGAGGGGATAAGATGAGAGAATCAATAATTCCTTTTTGATTTGATCATGTCATTTGCAACCTTATGTTTTGTTGCCAAAAGTGACTGGAAGAAGTTTATTACACTGGCTAAAGAAAATACAAATTCCGGCGGTATCCATATTATGCACATATTTACTGATACAGTACCGGCTTCTCCTGATATTG
>CAZKOR010000475.1:0-1656 GCA_964554405.1 uncultured Bacteroides sp.
CCAAGGACTGCAACAGATAACAGGAATATTTCCTGTATCACAATCCTCCTGTATACACAATGCATTCTCCTTTTCATAGGGCAAAGCCGCTGTACTTCTGACCGTTTACCGGTAATCTCCTGGGTGTAGGTATCCGCACAAAATGTGACGGCAAGTATCGCCATTGGCGGCTCCAATGCGATTCCTACTTCATTAGAGTAAGTAACCCCTCTGACAAGACTTAATATCACAACAAAAAATACTGCATAAACAATTTTATAAACCGGAAGCGAAATTTTCATTTCACACTTCAATAAACCCGCCTCCTTTTCCATATCTGCATAGAAATAAAAATAAGGCCTGTGGCTGCTACAATTAAAAAACTCTGATTAAGCAATGCCATTGGCGGGGGCGCAGTATCAAAAAATGGCCCGGGAAACCGTACCATAATCGCTAACGGTCTGCCGTAATAATCATATACGCCTTCGGCATTCGTGCTTCCCATATTCGAATACACCATATAGAGAAGCAAAAGCGGCACTGCAGGCAGCGGGTTTTTAAATAGCAGCGAAATCAAGCTATAGACACTTACAATCATCAGCATATTTGGCAAAACATAAAAACAGGTTGCCAATATAAAGTCCGCCAGCCTTACTTCAAATCCACTGCTTTCTGTTAATACAGAACATAAACCGAAAAATATCATATTTAAGACTGCGAGTACCATCAGGCAGACTGCAAAACCGCCGCCCACTTTTCCTAACAGATAATTTCCCGCACTGACAGGCTTTGTATGGAGAAGCTCATAGTTATTCTTCCTTGTATCCTGCATAAACAAAACAGACAATATAACGGTTGCAAAAAAACTCATAAACACTCCTGCAAAATCTGCAAACTTTCTTGAAAAGTAGTACGAAAATGTTCTGTTTTCCAATTTTTCTGCAATATAAGAATTGATCTCTTCATGCGTTCCTTTATGATAAGCCGTATCCGCATAAGTATAATTTGCCCCATAAATGCTATATTCTTCCAGATGTCTGCAGGCTGCCATAATATCCATTTCCTTCATTTCATCGATAACAGATTGTGCTTTGGCATCGTCCATCTCAAATACAGAAATCAGGGTTTCCTGTATCTGTTCTTCCCAAATTTCCCGTCTTAGCACCTCTCTCGTCTGCACATATCCCTCATAAACTTCCCCACCGCGATGTGTTTCCGGATAATCATTCACAATCTCCTCGCCTTCTGCCAGATAATGGATATTCATGTAGGGACTGACATTTAGAAATACCATAAAAACAACAACTGCGATACCAATCCAGAACAAAGGGTTTTTGATGTAATTTCTTACCTCTCTTTTCAAAATTGACCACATAATTCCGCCTCCTATTTAAAGTCGCTGCGCGACTTCACCTGCCCAGCAAAAAAATTTACATTAGAGCCTTGACTTTTCTTAGCTAGACTTTTCTCAATGGATCCATTTTAAAAAAAGAATCACAACAAAATGACAACAAAAAGAAAAACGCCGGATCACCTACGCAATCCGACGAAATATCGCTGTCACTACAGCTCCTCCCTGTTCATCATTTTCCAAAACTAATTTTCCCCCATGCTTTTCACAGTACAGCCTGCTGATATACATTCCGATTCCTGCATGTTTCAGGCTGTCTTTCACAT
>CAZKOR010000476.1:0-1640 GCA_964554405.1 uncultured Bacteroides sp.
AACCGGAATATTAAAAGAGTATATGCGCAAAGGTTTTGCGTTGGATGATGAACGTTTGAAAAACTTGGGTGGTGGCGGATATTTTAAGGAACTTATTGAGCGGATTAGAGATATTCGTGCGTCCGAAAAGGTATTTTACAGGCAGATTTTGGAAATCTATGCCACCAGTATTGATTATGATCCGAAAGCTGAAATATCCATTCAGTTTTTTCAGAAAGTTCAGAATAAAATCTATTATGCTATTCATGGACAGACAGCGGCGGAAGTTAATTATACAAGAATCTGAATGAAAAAGAACTTCGTGCAAAAGAACAAGCTATGACCATGGAGGATTGGGCAAAGCATTTAGACCGTATTCTGACTATGAGCGGTGAACAATTATTATCCGGAAATGGAAGCGTGACGCATGAGCAGGCGGTGGAAAAGGCAACCGGAGAATATAAGAAATATAAAAAACGGACTTTAAGCGATGTAGAACAGGATTATTTGAATTCTATAAAAATACTGGGAGAAAAGATGGATAAGTAATGGCAGATTGGAAGAATATCCTTAAAAGGGAAGTGTAATTATTATAATGTAACGGGAAGAACGTCTCCAAGTCAAAAGTGTGATTTGGAGGCGTTCTTATATCATATGAAATTTTATAGAGGACTAACTTTCATGGATCAATCAACTCACGATGTAAGCCAGTTTTTCTGCGGCAACTGATTGTGGCGGGTTTTGTGTATGACGTTGATTATTCTTATTTTAGGGAATACAATTATCTGCTTAGGAAAAGCGTGAAAAGCGAGACAATGTGCATTGCGAAGAAACCGATAATGTGCTATGATACATATAACGCAATGCGTGGAGAAACGCTCAGATACACAATTTTTGTAGCAAAAGGAGTGAAAGGCTTACATTGGAGAGAAATGTAGAAATCGTTATGGGCAGTGAGAAAAAGAAGATTGTGAGAATCCATGATATCAGGTTTCAGGGGAAGCGGTCTATTGACTGGAGGCAAGTACGAGAATACCTGAAAGATTATGTTGGTGCGGCATACGAAATAGCTGAGACAAAGGATATAATATACATCGGATCCGATCTGCCGGATGAATATACCGGGTCGAGATATACCTACAAGTTGATGGGAGCAGTCGCAAAAGCCAAGGCTAATGCGGCACAGGGAATTCCGGAATTGTTGGAAATGGCTGTCAACAAGCGGTTTCTAGAAAATCGTGATCCGAGACATATCAGAAATGCTCAATATGGATGGTATAGATATGATACATATTTTGAACTACCTGTATATAATGAAGATGGAGAAATCGAGAGGTATAATCGTTTTAGGGCAACAATGTTGATTCGGCATTCCGCGGATGGGAAAAAGTATCTATATGATATTCTGGATATAAAAAAGAAACGAGCAACTCTCTCAGCTCATTATGAGCTTACCAGACACAAAACCCATTTCTCTTTGGTAGAAACATAACATAGATGGCACCATTTTGTCAACTGATTTTTTCAAGCGAGAAAATAATGGAAGATAATCATTATGGATATATCAAAAAGAATAATGGAACTTCGCGAGGAAGCGGGCGAGAACAGAAAAGAATTTTCGGTTCATACGGGGATACCTGTCCGCACATTAGAGGACTGGG
>CAZKOR010000477.1:0-1631 GCA_964554405.1 uncultured Bacteroides sp.
ACATCCGCCAGAGACATTGACTGTATCTTACGCATAAGGACTTTCGTATCCTCCCAAAACTGTGGCATTCCACTGATGGCAAAGGAATCCGTGTCTTCGTTCATTTTTTTCGCCGGGGAGATAATGATTTGAAACATTCTGCTTTCGCTCCTGCAACTTTTGCCTGAAATATATGTCTCTTACTATCTGTATTCTATCTCAAAACATATACCTTGTAAATGACAAAATCCCGTAGGCTTTTTAAGAGCCTACGGGCCTATCCTCCTTCATTTCTTCCTACACATCTGTTGTATGTACTTTAAGAAATCCTACACTTTTGTCACCAAAATATTTCAACGTCTTTTTTCAAAAGCATTTTTCCAGAAATTTTACTGAATATTTGACCGCTATTCGTATAGAGCATGCAAAAAAATGCTTGTTGAATCCGATGCGGATATGGAGCTGATATCACAGCAGACAGGGTTTGCCTCCAGCAGCTATTTCATCCGGATATTTAGTAGATCTTTCGGTATGCCCCCGGACAATATCGTAAAAAATATAACTGCTTATAGCCCTCCACAGCCGGAGGGCTATACTATGTTAAAAAATACTCCGAAAATATCTGATCCATTCCACCATATCCTGATAGTTCTATCAATCTCTTCAATCCGTCTAAGGCCTCTTCCCTTGAATAATTATGCAAAGTCAAAAAATCCGTATCTTTCTCACTCACATATTGATAGAATAACGCTGCGGCAATAATCTCCTGTTCTTTTGTATAATCAATGCCATCTAACAACATGTTTTCGGCTTCATTTATAAGGCCTTGATCCACCATTTCCTGAAATTCTTCCAGTGCTTTTCCTGAAACCTCATACTTATTTTCATTCTGTAATTCCACGGATTTATACTGTTTTCCAAGCATTAGTGAAAAAAGCACTCTCGCTACTTCTTTGATTACACGCATAATATAATCTTTCTCATCATTGAAATCCATCTTCTTGCCCTCTGCCTGGTATCTTATTTTTCTTTCAGCTTATCCGATTTCTTTTTGGAGAGATAGGAAAGTCCCCTCAGTAAAGCATATGATACTGCGGAAAAGACAATGAAAAAACATATTGTTGCACCTACAACATGAACGGAATCCGCATTTCCCCTTGACACCTGATAAAACGTTATGCTAAATATTCCCGTACATATTATGCTGATAATGAAGTCCTTCTTCGGCGTGCTTTTTTGTGTTTCATTCCACGCTCCGCTTCTTACCATAAAGAATATATATACCAAACCACCGGCAACCAATATAATTGTTTCCCCTATGACCAGTGATAGATTTCCTGTCACAACCATCTGTAGAATTACTGCCATTGCACACACCAGAAACATAATGCGAAATGATATATTTCCGGCTCTCACTGCCTGTTGTTTTGCTAATTCATTATAATCGGCAACTTGTAATAAGGTTTCTTTTAATTCGTTATCCATATTCTCGCTTTTCCTTTCTCCATTTAAAATTTCTTTGATTTCCACACCATAGTGTTCTGAAATTTGGACTAAAATACTAAGGTCAGGCAGATTACTCCCTGTTTCCCATCTTGAAACTGTCCTCCCGGAAACACCTAAAATTTCTGCCAGCTGTTCCTGTGTATATC
>CAZKOR010000478.1:0-1624 GCA_964554405.1 uncultured Bacteroides sp.
CCAATCATCACAGGGGACGTTACACTTCCCCTGCGCTGGCTGCCGCCAGCTACCCATTTGTGGATTTGCCAAAAGCTATCTATTCAGAAGCAGGTATCAGTGATATAATTATTGCAACCAAAAACTGATTAAGGAGTGAGTGCTATGTCAGACAGAAATTATTATATGATTAGAGCCATGCTATCCCGTGAAGATGATTTTAAGATTTTCTTTGATAACAATGTTGTTGCTGTTGGATGGAGCGAAGTTGATTTTTCTTCTCTGCCTGATTCCCAAGAGGTAAAAAATGCAGTTCACCAAAGTTACTACGAGAACAGCGATAAGGCGCAACAGGTAATTTCCAAAAATCTGAATGAGGTGGAACGCTTTAAAGATATGAAAAAGGGCGATTACATTCTTGTTCCGTTTAATTCTTATATTGCTCTTGCGGAAGCAAATGAAAAAGAGATTTATTCACAGGAAGATTATGAGCAGGATTTAGCCAATCAAAGAAGCGTAAACTATCGCTATGAGAATGGGAAGCTCCTGATTATTCCACGCAATGAGCTGTCAGAAGGTTTGCAAAGACGTTTGCGTGTCCGTGGAAATACAGTTGCCAATTTGTTTGAATTTAAAAATGAAATTGAAATGATTTTCAGCAGGAAATCTTATTCCTATTCTCAGGAAATGCGAGATATGGAGCAGGAAGAATTGAAAAAACTGAAAGCAGGTTTGCTTGAAAATATCCAGAAAGGAAAAACAAATCTCCAAACAGGGGGGATTGGACTTGAGAACCTTGTTTGTGAGCTGATGAAATGTGAAGGGTATGAAGCGGAAGTGCTGGCAAAAAATAAATTTACGGGTAAGGCGGACGCTGATATTCGTGCAATTAAAGAAGATTCATTTATGTCAAAAAAGATATTTGTGCAGGTAAAACATCATAGCGGTTACTCAGGCAGACAAGGTATTCAACAAGTCATAGATGTGTTGGCACAAAAAGAATATGAAGAATACGAAGGATATTTTATAACCAGCGCAATGCTGACCGATGATGTAAAGTTATTTGCAGAGGAAAACAATATTGAAGTTATGGACGGAAATGCTTTAGTTGAGTTGATTGTAAACAATCTGGATAAGCTGTCAGAAACAACAAAACGTCTATTAGGAATTTGTATCGTTCCCCGTATGCTTTCTACAATATAGGAATTTAGATTATGAAGGATTGATAAGTATGACAGAACCAGAAGTTAGTTTACGTTTAGCAATGTACTACATCAGAAACCATCTTACGGAACAGGATGTTAAGGTTTCTATTGACGGCGCACATATCAAAACGGGAAAAGTATTGCATTTTGATATTGAAAAATTTTTGAGAGAAAATCATTGTGTTAAAACAGATGGAGATTCTGACCGTTGGCAAGGCAGGTATTGTATAAAAGGACAAAGTGCAGAAATTATTTTGGAATCCATTCCGGGATATGGGGATGTTCAAATCCTTTTACAAGACGGAAAGACTTTGTTTGTGGAAAGTAAAAAAAGCAAACAGGGAAAAAGCAGTCAGGAGTACCCTCTTATGAGAGAAGCTATCGGACAACTGATGACCAGTTGCTTTATGAATGAAAATACTGTTCCTGCTGTTGCCGTG
>CAZKOR010000479.1:0-1610 GCA_964554405.1 uncultured Bacteroides sp.
CGATCGGAACCGGCAAGACGGCTACCTCCGATCAGGCGCAGGAGGTATGTAAGGGCATCCGTGACTGCATCGCTGAGATGTACGACGCGGCTACCGCAGAGGCGGTTCGCATTCAGTACGGCGGTTCCATGAACGCTTCCAATGCTGCTGAACTGCTTTCCAAGCCCGATATCGACGGCGGATTGATCGGCGGCGCTTCTCTGAAGCCTGATTTTGGTCAGATCGTGAACGCATAAAGAATAAGTTTTTCTCAAAAATCTGATAGTTGAGAAACGCAGTAAAAAAGGGGTATCAAAGGAAGTGAAATCTTTTGATATCCCTTTTTGATGTCTTTGAGATTGACTAAACTATTATAAATGAAAACGCTAATCCCCAGCTATGCTGGGGAGAATAGAGTAAGCTGTAGTGAAGAGGATAGTATAAAAAGCCTCCTATATTAAAATGAGAAAGGTGTCGCAAGCCAATCTCAAGAATAGGAGGCAGTCCAAATGGACAGTAAAAGTATATCACACAGTGTGTCCTGAATGCCAGAGGATACTTGAAGAAATTTAAGTAACTAAAAAGCAATGCTTTTCGTGAGATGGAAGAAGGCCTTCCGCAATCCTGTGAAGTAATGGCAGCCGAAAAATACAAGCTGACAGATATGTGTAAAGACTGAAAGTGTTAAAAGTCTAGTTAAATGATGCTTACAAATCAGACCAGATGTGCTATGATAATAGTAAAGCAGTGTGCCCAGGGAGAAAAGAATCATGAGAAAAATGAAGATTTATCTGGATACTTCTGTTATAAGCTATCTGCAACAGGAAGATGTTCCAGAACGTATGAAAGAAACACTTAATCTTTGGAAACAGTTTGAAGAGGGAAAGTATGATATTTATCTGTCGCAGGTAACACTTGATGAAGTGGGTGAATGCCAGGAACCAAAGAAAACAGTGCTTTATGAATATCTGAGCAGAATCCAATATACAAAATTGGAAATCACAGACGAGGTTCTCCGGGTTGCAAATCAGATTGTAGAAATGGGTATCCTGCCGCCTAAAAGCATAGATGACTGCCAGCATATAGCAACTGCTGTCGTGCATGGCTGTGATTACATAATTTCCTGGAATTTTAAGCATATTGTAAATATAAAAACAATCAAAGGCATCAGGGCAATTACACATCTTGAAAGTTATAAGGATATTGATATTATGAACCCGTCTATATTATTGGGAGGTGAGGAATAATGGCATATACATTGGAGATTAGTCCGAATTTTACGATTGAAGATATCCACAAAATCAGAGAATTAAATTATGAAAGGACAAAACATATGACTGTAGAGGAAAAACTGCATTATTATAACACTCCGAGGACAGATGCGGAAGAACAGATAGAGCGACTCAGGAATAATAGAAATTAGTTTTAGCAAACGGTGATTTTTGCTGCAAAAAAGGGGTTGTTTATGACGCATAAGGAGAAGGCGGAGAAGCTTTTACATCAGAAATACCATTGTTCTCAGGCATTGTTCGGTGCCTTTGCATCGGATTTCGGCCTGGATTTGAAGACGGCGTTTAAGATCAGCACCTGCTTTGGCGGCGGCATGCGTCAGGGCGGCGTGTGCGGCTGTA
>CAZKOR010000480.1:0-1582 GCA_964554405.1 uncultured Bacteroides sp.
TAAAACTCATAGTCTGATATAATTGCTCGCAGGCAGCAACAATCTCGTCTTTTCTAGCCTTTGTCAGCTCCGGTGATCCTTTTGGCATCTTACTTTTCTCCTAACTTTAAATGGTACATTTTAAGTTTTTTATCTCTTTTGCATAGGACAGACAGGGTGCAATCACTTCTCCCGTCCTCAAATACTCATAAGTCGGAAACTCAAACAGCACAGGCTTTAATGTTTTGTAATTGATTTTTCTAATCCGCCTCCGGTAAAAAGTCCTCATTCACAATATTGACCGACAGCTTCTGATTCTCCTTGATGCAATGATTTATAAAATGTGGAGCTGCAAGACTTATAAGTATACAGTCATGCCCGATAATGCCAACATGAGCAACCAGCGTCCATGTCGGTTTTTCCCCATCCATTGCTCCGATTACAGTTACAGGTGTGGGATATAAGGCTAACTGAGAACCAATATTCTTTTTCGTATCAGTATGCTCCCTTTTCGAAATATTTTGACACCGTGTCAGTAATTGTATTATAAGTTCATTCTGACACAGTGTCAATAATTTTTTTTGAAATACTGCCTCCACTTTACAAATTTTAATACCAGTCATGCTTCTCACCACGGTCAAGCGCATTGATACACTCCATTTCATCCTCTGTCAATTCAAAATCAAACAACTCTGTGTTTTCCTGAATATGGTCGGGATTGCTGGAACCGGGAATTACTACTACACCTTTTTGCAGATTCCACCGAAGAATGACCTGCGCCGATGACTTTCCGTGCGTCGTCGCAATTTCCGAAATCACCTCATTTCCAAGCAGTTCTGCCGTATACCCCCTGCCTCCAAGCGGATACCAGCCCTGCACCACAATCCCAAGACTCTGAATATATGGTATTACATCATTCTCTTGATAATATGGGTGTATTTCATTCTGAACCAGAGCAGGTGTAATATTTATCTGAGGTAAAAATTCCTCCAATTCTTCCACATACCAGTTGGATAAACCAAGCGAACGGATTTTACCGTCTGCAACCGCTTTTTCCATTGCAAGGTAAGCCTCCACGTCACCTGCTCCGGGATGGTGAAGAAGCATCATATCAATATAGTCAATATCTAATTTGGCAAGCGCTTCCTCAATCGCAGCTTCCGGATTAGAGTACTGATTCGGGTACAACTTTGTGATTACAAAGATTTCTTCCCGCGGTATGCCGGAGTTTTTGACAGCTTCCCCTACACTTTCTTCAGAGACGGATTGTCAAGTGTGTTTGTAAACCTTTCTCATAAAATGAATAAAAGGTGTTGCACTAACCAAATCGAAAATTGTATCTGTCAAAAAAGCTAAGATGAAATCCAATGCATGGAGTGACATATGAAGCCATAGTTACAACTATTAGTCTCCGGGCAGGTTCACTCTGAAATAATAATTATATAGGGCAACAATCTTTATAGGGCGCTCTAGTCATGCTATTTGAAAGTTACCCTTTTTTCAAAAACTGATACCAATAAAATATTTTTAACTTTTTTTCATACATCAGGAGAATGTGAAACTTTTTCTGTAAATAGCCTTCTGAAAGGTCTTCTATGATAAA
>CAZKOR010000481.1:0-1573 GCA_964554405.1 uncultured Bacteroides sp.
TAGAATACTATTAAAGGAGAGTCCTGCCAGCAAGTGGACGTTCAAAAAGCGATAGTATCGCTGCGGTGATGCTACATTCAAGGGCTATGGTAACATAGTCCTTGAAATGCTTTATGGGAGAATATTATGACACAGTTACCATTAGAAATGTATCGGATAGATATGAAGTATATTAGAAATCTGCACAACATTGATGGCAGAATTTTTTCCGTATCCCCGCAGATAGGGAAAGATGAACGCCCTTTTTTGGGTGTAATTCTGATATGTAATGAATACAAATATTGTGTACCACTGTCAAAGCCTAAGAAAAAACATGAGAAGATGCGTGACAAGATAGATTTCAAGAAAATTGTACATAATGGTTCGTTGATAGGAGTTTTAAATTTTAACCTTATGATACCTGTTGAAGATGCACAGATACAACGAATTGACACGAAAATCCGTAAACATGATAACATGGACACAAGAAAGAAAAAGGAACTTCTTATTAAAGAATTGGAATGGTGCAATGAACATATAAGTGATTTGGCTAATACTGCAAATGTTCTTTACCAAAAGTATATTTCAGGGGAAAAATTTGCTGCAAAAAAGCAGTGCTTGAATTTTAAGAGAATGGAATTAGAGTGTACTAAATATAACTCAAAAATATTAAATCACAATCAGAATTTGTGAACGGAGAATAGAGATGGAATATAGGATAACAAATAAAGATGATATAGATATTCTTATGACTGTTCGACTTGAAATGATTCGAAATGTAAATGGTCTTTCAGATGATTATCAGTTTTCAAATGAACTTATTGAAAAGAGTAAAAGTTATTTTTTAGAGGGTAATCAAACAACGGTACTTGCAATACAGGATGGTATAGCAGTGGGGTGTGCAAGTATATCATACATTGAGATTATGCCAACATTGTCGCATCCTACAGGAAAAAGAGCACATCTTGTGAATGTGTATACAAAAACAGACTATCGGAAGAAAGGTATTGCACATAAGCTTGTGCAGATGTTAATTGACGAAGCTAAGGAAAAAGGGGTTACAGAAATTAGTTTAGATGCTACAGACTTAGGAAAAACGCTTTATGAATCGCTTGGATTTTGTAAGTCTGATGAGTGTATGGTAATGAATTGTGCACCTGACAGAAATGATGTATAATGGCGCAGATAAACAAGGTAAGTCATGGAGAGGAAAAATGTATCAGTCTAAAGAAAAATCATATGGTATCATAGCTATCATTTACTATTGTATCTATTTTTTAGGTTTGCTTCTGGCCGGAATATTGTATCAAAAAGGGGTTACATATGGTTTGAACATCATATACTGCTCATTGTTTGCAGTGGGTGTTTTGATTGCTTTGATTAAAGATAGAAATATTTATAACTTAGGTTTCGGGAAAGAAAAATTACGGACAAACCTCATAATATCTCTCGTTATAGTGATAGTCACTTTTATAGTTATTTGTGTATTCAGCGACCTTGCTTTTACTAAACTGTTTAAGCAAATGCTTTATTATCTTTTCTATATTGCTGCCATAGAAGAAATTCTATTCAGAGGACTGATACAAAATTATTT
>CAZKOR010000482.1:0-1560 GCA_964554405.1 uncultured Bacteroides sp.
GTACATCACATCCGAAGCGTTCAGACGCGGAACGTCCGTATAAGGATTTTCGGGCCTGATATAAAAATTTTAAAAGAATATTAGTTACCAAGAAAATGATAATATAACCCAATAGTAAAACAATAGTTATTCTTTTATCAATCTTCCAAATAAACAAAATACTAAATAGAACTGTCGGAACTAAATTCCTGATCACTGCAAACCAAAAATCGAATACAACGCCTTTTCCTGCGTCTGCTCCGTTTTCAATCCGTTGCACCAGCTTTCCTGTCCCGAGTTTTTGATATTCCTGATAACTTATCCTGCTGATTTTCTCAAGACCCATTAATTTGAAATCAAGAAAAATACCATGCTCCAATTTCTTCGCAGGATACTCATCTACATAGTTCATGAGATAACCGACAAAAAGAACACTCCCGTAAATCATAACTCTGTAAGGCGAAAGTGTATGTTCTGCCAGTGCATCAATGACTTTCTGAAAATAATCCGCTTTGAAATTTACCATAAAAGCATTAAACAAGCCGATTATAAGATATACAAATACCAGTTTTTTGTTTCTATTTACAATTTGTTTTATATAGCGCATAACTGTACTCCTTTTCTTATTATCTTCAATTTTATTCATAGCAGATAATCAGTACAGTTAAGACTGCCAGCAAGTTATTTTCCCTCAGCACAATCTGCTAACAGTTTATCTCAACTGTACTGAGTAGTTAATTCGTTTTTTCATCTTTAAACCTCCCCATATTTGCAATCTTTTTTTGCCTTATGAGCTTCATCAAGCCACTTCTATTTACGATATGATTATACCACTTTCCAACTTCATTCACCACAAAAATATAGGCATAGCAACTGCCATGACTCCATAGCGCAATTACTGAAAAAGTTAACCTTATAGACCAGCAATTAGTTCTCTGCTTATTTTTCTGTGCCTTCTCTGCAAATGGCAGGTAATCCTCCATGACTACCTGCCACACTACACACAAATACTTACATTTTATTTTGGTTATCTAACTTTTCTTGCCCAAATAATAACCCTGTTCGTCATTTCGCTTATCGGATGTCCTTGATAATCGCCACACTCTTGCTCCATAACAAATCCTGCTTCATCTAACCACTTATGTATCTGCTCAAGTGCTGCAAAGTGTTTCTCAGATGGAATTTCCTGTATTAAAGTACTTCCATCCGCAAGTATCATGTCAAACCTACGAATATATCTGGCTATTCTGCTCTCTGTGTTATAGACATTGTCAAGCAAAGCCATTTTTCCAAAGTTTCCATGACTGTCTGTACCTTCCCATACAATATTTGGATTGGGATTATGAAACCATTTCTCCGGATATTGTGGGTATGCATAATCCACAAAAATGTGACCACCAACAGCTAACGCATCCGCAGACTTCTGAATCATCAATTTTTGGGCTTGTTCATAATTCATATCAGACACAATATTGAATAAGAAATTAGCACCTAAAATGACAACATCAAATCCAGTACCCCAATCATCATAAATCACATCGGCCTTATGCCATTTGATTTTTTCATTCGTGATTTTGTGTG
>CAZKOR010000483.1:0-1550 GCA_964554405.1 uncultured Bacteroides sp.
TCCTGTACAAGCTCCGGAGGCAGATCACAGGAGCCGTCGCTGATAATATGAAACGCTTCTTTCATGTCTGGTAACTTCCTTATATAAAGTAATTGATATATAGAATACTACGTTTGTCCGGAGAATGCAAATGTTTCGTTATTGACCCTGCATCGTATAATCCTCATGTTCCAGTTCCAAATCATATTCATCAAGATATTCTTTCGGATATATCATTCTCGAATGAGAACTATATGTATAACCACGATAAATCGGCTTAATTATCTTACTTAGTATCAGGCTTGTGACAGGCGACTTAATCAATCTTTGAATTGTTTCTTAATAATCCAGCTCACTTTGAGGAAAAACACTTTCAAATGCAGGATCTAAGCATTTATCTAAAAGCATAATTCCCAAATATGCAGCTAGCCATATAACGGCATTACCGATTTTCAATGTATCCTCTCCCATCATCTATGTCTACTATCAGAATACCTTCTTGGTCAAATGGGAGTCTGTCAATAATTTTTCCATTGCAAAAATAAAATGCTCCACCGTGATTTTGAGGCTCATAATCAATCGGATTTATCATCAGGACATGTTCTGCTATTAACGAAGCCTGTTTTGCATATGCTTCCATTTCCTGATTATTCCATTCGTCTACAGTAAAATTAACATATACAGGCCAAATCAACAGATGTTTTGTTTTGAACTTCTCCGGACAATCCCACATATCTCCACATAAGGCAAGTCTGATTTCATGATTATGAAAAGTAAATTCTTCTGTTTTATCCCCCTCTTTGTAATGCTCATCTGTTTTCCGGTATTCTTTCCAACCTTTTGTAATCCTTCTGTAATTATACAAAATTTCCCCATTTTCAATAACAACACAAGAAGAATATAAACATTCTTTTTCTTTTTCAATATACCCTGTCAGCAACGCTACCCCATATTCTTCTGACCACTTGCATAATTGGCAGATGGTCTCCGAATTCAGTTCTAAAGCCATTTCGCTGTCAATAACGTAGTCCCAGCAAAGAGAATCGAAACCTTGTAAATAGGCTTCCCCAAAACAAAGTAAATCTACTTTACCCTGAGATTCGCGCATGGCTTTTTCAATTTGCGTCATATTAAAGGAAACATTCCTATTTTTGCATACATAAGAGGCTAAACCAATTCGCATATATACTCCTGTAAACAGCTATTTTTCACTATAATTTTAAATATTCTCTTTGCAATCTTTCTAATCGAGACCATCATCAGATAAACCCTCTATTGATTGAACTGTCTGGTTCTGCAATGTTGACATTATCAAACGCCTCCTTCAAAAATATAACACAAGCTGTAAAGCTTCATGTAATAGTCTGTTCCATTTACCACCACAATATATCATAAATCCAATTTTCTGCTTCATAAACTTCACACATAGCCTCCTCTTCCACGTTTAGACATAGCACCTTCTCGAAAACTTTTTACCTTATATTCATTAGTATCCCATACAAGAACAGGAGAAAAGATTTCTCTCGTTCCTTAAATGGGAATTTATTTGCAAACCGGATAGCTTATTGCAT
>CAZKOR010000484.1:0-1547 GCA_964554405.1 uncultured Bacteroides sp.
GCCGCATCCGTGACTATCTGCATCTGGGATGGTTTATGACCATTGTAATAGCAGTTGTTTTTTTGTTCGTTCTGCTATTCCTTGCAGGCAAAATTGGACCTATAGCTTACATAGTGCTCTTAATTCCCCTTGCGGATATGGGATATAGCATCTACAAAGTTGTTTCAGCAAAAAAAGAATCATAAACTGAAAATGCACGATAATATTTAGAGGTGGGGGCATCTGCTTCCACCTTTATATATAACATAAGAGCAATCGCAAGAAAGGAGTACATTATGAAAAAAAGACCAGCCAAAGTTTTACTTGCTCTTTCAATGACAATGGTACTGTTTGGTGTTTCCGCTTGTGGATCATCTCAAGGAACAGGTATAGAAGAGAGTTCAACTACTGCTTCTGTTTTAGAAAGTGAAGAATCTGAATCCGTCCAAATAACAGACGAAACAGAACAGGTACAGACGGCATTTGGTCATCAGCATTATATAAATGTAGAAGCTCAAATGAAGGAAATTGCTGATTCAGAAGAAAAAGCATGGGAAGAGGAAGAAGAAACGGAAGACTCTCAGGAAAAACCTCAGGATGTTGCACAATTTCAGGGAACAAATGCCGTTGAATCCGCTCCCGTTTCTTCTGCCCCTAAAGAGCCGGAATCCATTGCACCTGCTCCTGAACCAGCACCTTCTGTAAATACAGATACGGTTCCTGATACAATCACTTTGAACGAATGGTATCCGCCTACACCCATGTTTGTTTTGTATAACACGACTGTCAAGGATGAACCATATGCAGCAAGCGGAGATCAGGGTCGTATCGAAAGAGGCTCAAGCATAGGTGTTACCGGACAGTGTGTGGAGACGGGATATTACCGTGTGAATTATGGGGCGAAACCCGCATACTTGCCTGGAGATGCACTTTCATTAACAGACCCGTATTCTAATTAGCAGAAAGGTGCTTTTATGAAAAAGACAAAAAAGAATAAATTAATGGTATTTATTATCACTGCCTTATTGACATTTTCCGTAACTGCCTGTGGCAATGAATCAGCAGAATCATTTCACACTGAATCAACCGAAGAAAACGTGGAGGAAATTTTCGAAGATATTTCAATGACAGTTGAATCTGATATTCCATATATAGAAGCAAATAATCTGGAATTTACGGATAAAACAAAAGTATCAACACATGGAACCTTGTGTATTGGTGAGGACACCGACAATCCTGATATCATAGATATTGATTGGGAAATCACAAATATTACAATCAATGATGCAGTAGAAGGTGAACAGGCGGTCATCATCAAACAGGCGGCGTATGGATATATCTGGACAGATGGGAATATTTTCAAGACCAACTTGAATCTTCCGGGTGGAAAACTTTGCGACATTTACAGTGGAAAAATATTTCCTGTTGGTGACGATGATGAGGCGACGGAGATTGAATGGAAAGGTAATACCTACACAATTACTGCAACAGAATCTGTCTCATGGATTGACGGTGACTGGTCTACAGGTTGGGTTGATGACCCTGCTGGCGGCAAAAGATTGTCCAGT
>CAZKOR010000485.1:0-1540 GCA_964554405.1 uncultured Bacteroides sp.
ATGGTACAAAACATCCCAGCATCTGTGAATTGGCAGCATTTACAATCGCACCAACTTTCAGTCTTGTAATATCCCCCTGCCAGAGTGACAATCTTTCCGCATAAGAAGACTTACTGTCGAATTGTTCCTTTATTGTCGGAATATCTTCTAAAGATACAACACCCTTTGTTTTCAGTTCTTCCTGTAGGTACTCATTCTGTAAATCCGTCAATTCATCAGATATTACTCTCGGCATACGGATATTCATAAGAGAACGAATCACATTTTTCTTTTCCTCTAAACTGTATCCGGTCGTTTCAAGCTCTTTGTATTCCAAAGAATCCTCTTTTAATTTCCCCAAAAGAATATCTGTCGTTTCTGTTCCATTCATTGCTGACACCAGCCTTTCTCTATACACCATATCATAACTGCCTGCTGAACTGCGAGTAAATTCTTTTTAAATTCATATCCCACAAAATACTCAGACTCTATTACATCATCGGAAACTTCCTCGCCGCGATAGAACGGCGGACAGGGATTTAATACAGCATTTTCATTTGCTATATCCATGATTTCTCTGGTTACCTGACATTCCCTGAAATCGTTTAATATTTCAGCAGGCAAGGAATCGGTACATACAATATCCTTACCTTTGACGGCCTCCTTAATGCTGTGGTATGCCTTTACACCATCCATCTCATACCCAATACCGCAACATTGCGACAAAGCAAATCCCATCACTTCAGAAGCTTCTTTCCATGCCAATCCGATATTACCGGATTTTCCGCAGAATAAATATTTATCATCAACAAAGTTATTTCTGATTTTTGACAGTGAGTACATGTCTGTCACTATTTCACATGGATGGTTGCTGTCTGTCATGGCATTGATAACCGGAACTTCCGAATACTTTGCCATTTTTTCCAACACATCAATATCCTTGTGCCTGACGATTATCATGTCCGCCCAGTTATTCAAATACCCACAGACATCTTTTAAATCTTCTTTCTTGTCAAGCGTTTCGGTTGGAAATAAAATAGGCTGTCCGCCTAACAAATAGATTCCTTTTTCAAATGTAACCCTTGTTCTGATGCTTGAACTTGAAAAAAATAAAACAACACTTTTCCCCTTTAAAATATCATGGTATTTCCCCTGCAAAACTTCATCCGTAATCTTAAAGATATCATAAATATCACTTGCTGTATAATCGGTCAGCCTTATAAAGTTTTTCATTCAAAATCTCCTCTCTATAATTCTCTGCCAACACGGAAGAAATCCGCGATTGCTTTTCCCGCAGTTTTCCCAACTGCATTATATGCACTCTGGTTATAATGGAATTGATCTTTCATTTGAGAAATGTACGGTTCAAAACTTGCAGCCATTTCAAAGTCCTTATCATTTGTACAAATTGTTCTTTGCGCTTCCCTTATGACTTCATATTTTTTATCGAGTTCTATGCCGCCATGAGGATAACTAATATAATTATAATGACCTGTCTGTATTAAGAAGCATTTTTCCGCTCCGTGCGTTTTAAATTCACTAAATAAGTATTTTAAGTTTT
>CAZKOR010000486.1:0-1536 GCA_964554405.1 uncultured Bacteroides sp.
AGCATTCCGGTAACGATAATTGCGATAATGGGTTCTAAAACTTTTTTGTCCGAAACTTCCTCTTTTACGGTTTTCTTACATAATGCGGACAAAAGAGCATAGGATGCAAGAAAGACTACAGCGATTAACAGAATAATTCTAATGATATCGGTTAATGAAATATCGAAAGAAAATAAACCTCTCATGATATTTCCAAAGACAACATCTGCGCTGCATAACAGCATAATAATAACAGAAAGGATTGGTATGGAAATGGAAATTCCAAGCATAATATAGAAAAAATAGTCTTTTTTTTCGCTTTTTTCCTGTTTTTTGGCATCAAAAAAAGAAGCCATGTCATGAAAAGGATAAAAAATGCAGGCAATGGAGTTTAAAATAGTGCGTAAAATTGCCGCCATATATTTCGGAAGATCCCAATTCGTATCCTGATAGATGGTGTGCAGCATTAATATAAAAGATAAAAGAAAAATACCAAGCTTATTCATATTTAAAAGTGGTACGGAAGTGGTACAGCAGTTGGATATACCAAGTAAAATAATACTAATCATATAGAAAAGACTGCCTTTTTTGTATGGAACCCCTAACTTTTTCATAGATAAGAAGAAATAGCAAAGGGTTCCTGCGACGAAAAAAGGGTAGGTAATTCCAGAAGCATTTTTATACAAGCAAAATGCGTAAAAAAGAGCGTATACCATACTGGCAAGACCAAAGAAAGAAAACTGAAACTTCATTTGCCTTGCCATAGGTGTTTCTTCCTTTGTTTTCTCTTCTTCCTGATGAAAATAATTGTCTACAAGGTATGCATTGTTCGGTGTTTGTTCGTTCATGTGATAATCTCCTTTCAAAATGATTTTAATTTGAGGAATCCGTTTCTTCTTCTTCAATATCTGCAGTATATTGAATAATATCGCCGGGCTGGCAGTTCAGCGCCTTGCAGATTGCCTCCAGCGTTGAGAAACGAATTGCTTTTGCTTTATTGTTTTTCAGGATAGACAGATTAGCAAGCGTAATATCGACTTCATTTGCCAGTTCTGTCAGGCTTTTTTTCCGCATTGCCATCATAACATCCAGATTGATTATAATTGCCATTGATTCCTATGCTCCTTTTCTCTATATGGTTAAGTCATTTTCCAGTTTGTAAGCGACCGCTCTATCAAATACCTGTGCAAGCACTTTGCTGAATAAACCTGCAATTACGAACACCAGAATCAGGATAAGAACGGCCGGCGTTATATAGATGAAAAGCCGGCATGCCATGATAACGGAGATAAAGAAGCTGTAGGTACTCATTTTTTCAAGGCTTATTACATTTTCCCTGACAAAACAGTCATCGTTTAATACGGAGCGGAACATTTTACGCAGTTCGTTGATAATAAGAACAGCAAAAATGCCTGACAGGAAAAATACAACGAGTAAGGAATAATAATTGTTCTTAAAATAAGAATTATAATTTCCGTAAAATTTAATACTAAATGGCAGGGTAACAATGACAAAAATACCGGAGTAACACATAAAGTCCAGTAAATATTTTGTAAA
>CAZKOR010000487.1:0-1506 GCA_964554405.1 uncultured Bacteroides sp.
CCAAAAGCAGACGCTTCATACAGCCACGGCATAGTCTTTGCCAGAACTCCCCAGCATACACAGGAACCAAGCACAAAAACCGTACATATTTGTATATTTTCTTCCCTGCGCTGCCGGATCAGGCGTAACATACCAACCATGCAGACTAAATAGGGAACAAGACAGTATAAAATTATCTGTCCTATTTCTTTGTATGAATTTCGAAGATGTATCTCCAAAGAAATAAAAACCGTCATACATACAAGGTTTGCCGCCCCGGCTAAAATAAGCTTTGCCAACAGAATCTGTGCGCCGGAAGCCCTTGTAACAGCTTCAATCTCGCTCATTCCATAATACCGGCATCTGAACATAACCGGCATGATGGTCAATACAAACAACGGCATAAAAACCGGAATACATTTTAGAATATCTGCTGCTGTAGAAATTGTCAGACACATGATAAATAATGTAACTGCCTGCAAACCAAAAATAGGTATTCCTTCAAAGCGGAAAATATCTGATAAATACTGAACAAAACTTGTTCGCGCTTCTTGCGATTTTTGCGCCAATTTCTGTTCCCGCATTATTTCAGTACATAATTTTATGGTTTCTTCTAACATTATACCGTTTCCGTTAAATTTCTTTTCAAGTTCTGTCCCCTGCTGCATGGACTGCTGCAAATATTCCTTTAATTCCCTATCACTCTTTTTTCTGCCCATTTTCTTGCTCCTTTCTCATAATTTTCAAAGCATTCCTAACCCGGCTCTGCGCCGTCCGCATATTACATCCCATTACTTTTGCAATCTCCCCAAATTCAAGCTGCTCTCCAAAGCGTAAAATGATTGCTTCTCTTTGCTCCGGCGATAATATGCTTAATAGATAATTTATTTCCGATCTATCCTCTATCCGTTGCATCTCATCACATTCACATCTGATAGCTTCTTCATTTTCCAACGAATAAACTTTTACTTTCCGGCTTTCATCAATACACAAACGATTTGCGATTGTGTATAAATATGCCTTAAATTTCTTTTTTCCTTTATATCCTGACAAATTCCTAAACAGCTTCAAAAAAGTCTCCTGCGTTAAATCTTCCGCTTTCTCTATATCGAAGCAATGCCTTTTACAATAGCGCAGGATGGATGTATAATAGCGCTTTATCAATTCTTCAGCCGCTTTTTCATCACCGAGCTTTATCTGTTCTATCAAATCATCATCGGAATTATTTTTCACACGCTATCAACTCCCCCCCTTGAAGTGTCCAATGGATTATATCCATGGATATAATCCGTTATATATATAATAACGGACTATTTCGCCAAATGATTCAAACACTGTTAATTTTTTTATTATGAAAATGTTAAAAAGGACTGCCGAAACAGTCCTTTAAGAGAAACTTTCTATCGTATGTATCAATTTGCTCATACCGCTGCTTTTAATTCCCTATGAAGCTGTAATGCCATGAAAATTGCGATAACAGCCGAAAGTATATCAGCAATCGGCTGAGCATAAAGTATTCCGTTTATG
>CAZKOR010000488.1:0-1505 GCA_964554405.1 uncultured Bacteroides sp.
AAAAATATCACAAAACTATCTACTTTTCCAACAAAAATGAAAATTGTACTCTGGCACCTGAATCCGGCGTATTGCTGATTGTAATGCCGCCACCATGTTTTTCACATATGATTTTACAAATATTCAATCCAAGACCAAAATGAGAAGTTCCGGATTGTCTGGAAGTATAAAAGGGATTTAGCGCCTTCTCCAATGCTTCCGGACTAAACCCTGCCCCATCATCTATAATTTCAAAAGAAAGTAATTGATTCTGCCTATACAAACGCATAGAAACTTTGTTTTCAGAATACTGGCAGGCATTTCTCATAACATTTTCCAACACTCTAAAAATCAATGAAATATCCCCTCGAATCTCCTGCAGATTGATTTCATTTGTAACCGAAATATCTTTCCCATATTCCTTAGCCGTCAATCTAATATTGTCATCTAACATTTTCATAAAACTGTCTGTTGGAACAGTCTGTATTTTGACGGGTGTATCCTCTAATTTTTGGATCGTGTTCATAACTTCGACATAATCTTCCAGACGCTTAATGTAATATGCCATCATGCGGTTTGTTTCCAACAGTTTTGCATCTTCTTTTTCAGGGAACGGAATATACTCTTCCAAAAAATCTGTATATCCCTGCAATACCGTAAGCGGTGTCCGCAAGTCATGTGCAAAGGCAGCACCCAGCTTTCTGCGTTCTTCCGTCATACGCCATATCCTCTTATAATTATTCTGCAATTCATTCTTCATCCGGTCAAAAGACCTGCAGAGCTCCCCTAATTCATCTTCTGCATCGTACTGTACCGAAAAATCCAGATTATCTACGGCTATCTGCTCTATTCCCTCCGTTAATGCCTTTAACGGATCGGAAAGTTTAAATCTGTAGAAAATATACGTTCCTACGATGATTACAACACAAACATATATACCCACAGTTGATATGCAAAAGAAATCATGCCAATGCATAGCCGGATTTTCCGGGTTTTCTGCCACAAGAGCATAGTAGCTTGGACGTGTTGCCAATAATATCGTCATCGCTCCTAAAAAAGCGACGAAAAGAGAACCCACGATTGTAATTGTTAAAGCCTTTTTCAAAGGAAGATTTTTATAAACTGTTTTCAATTTTTCCATTTATACCCTATCCCCCAAACTGTTTCTATATAATTTCTCTCTGTATACTCCATAAACTTTTTTCTGATTCTCCGTATATGTTCTACTATAATGGAACTATTCCCTTCGCCATCATATCCCCAAATAACTTCGTAGATTCTCTCCTTATCAAATACCTGTCCCGAATTTCTTGTAAGCAGCTCAACAATATCAAATTCTTTTTTGGTCAGCGGAATCACCTGATCCTGATAAGACACCTGCCTTTTGCCATAATTTATGGTAATGCTGTCGAAAAATTTTGCTGACAAACCGGAATCCCCTCGGTTTTCACGACGTAAATGCGCTTCCACCCTTGCACCTAACTCGCCTAACTTGAAAGGTTTTATTACATAATCATCAGCACCTA
>CAZKOR010000489.1:0-1502 GCA_964554405.1 uncultured Bacteroides sp.
CCGAATGTGCAGCTTGTCATTAATTCCATACAATCGGGTGAAATCAATCAGGCTATCATGGACGGAAATGCGGATATCGGCATTAACTGCGAAAAAGAATATTATCCCGACAGCATTGTACATAAAAGATTAGGAACTTATAGGATACTTCTTGTTGCCTCGCCCTTTGCTGATAGTAGTTTACTTGATTTTACGACGCCGCATCAACGCAAACCATTCAGCCTTATCTGCAATGAACCAGACGGCTATTATCAGATAGAAATGAATAAATACCTTGCAAAAAAAGATATTGTTTTGAATCCTCATATGAAAGTGCAGAGTATTGAAGCTGTAAAAAGATGTGTTATGAATAATCTGGGAATCGCAGTTGTTCCCAGCTATTCCGTTGTGGAAGAAATGAAAAACGGCTCGTTATTGCCTGTCAAAACAGAACTTGATGATATTACATATCACTCCATTTACGTCTACCACAAAAACAAATGGATGAGCCCACAAATGGAGTTAGCATTGGATTTGTTAAAAAAGTATGTAGGGGTGGAGGCAGATATATATTCTGCATAATTTGTCATGAATTACAAATACTGTTCCTGAGGTGAAAAACATGGACAAGAAAACGCAGATGGAAATTCAAGAACAGAAGAATCAAGATAAATTTAATAATATAACACAAAAGGTTACGCCTGAAAATCAGAACCAAACACACAATTCCAGAACAGAAGGTATACAGCCAATTAATCAAAAAAGATGATACCGTTACAACTCCGCTCTATTGAGAATTACTCCACTGCCTAAAAGCATAATCATTATTATAAATATCGAAAAAAAGAGTGCCATTTGGTAATCATGGGAAGAAAATGTTTTTCCATAAATCATAGGAATCTGTATCGTCGGAAAAAGACGCAGGAAACTTCTATCGGGAATCGGGGCGTAGGAATACGCCTTGTTTGTGAATACAACCCCTAAAATGGAACCTGCCACTGAAATCCCCATTGTTACAGATGCTTTTCTCGTTACCATTGCAATGGCGAAAAAAATCATGGCAACAGCCCAATACAAAGGCAAAGAAAGGGTAAGACTCTTCACTGCATACACAGTCAGGTCAGGCAGGGAAATCCCGGTTTTCAGCACTGGCAATGAAACTATCATGGAAAGTGCCATATATGAAATGATGATTGCAGTACATCCGATGATATATCGACAGCCTTTTGCCAACAGGATATAAAAGCGACTGTTCCCATAGGTAACTGCATAAATGATAGTGCGGTCAGTAAAATCGTCCGTGCATGAAAACCCGGCATAGACCGCACAGGCTAATATCAAAACCATACTGTCCTTTCCCAGATTTAAGACCATATTTTCCACGCTGTCATATACTCCCGTAAAGATAGAGATACCTGCACAGCAGACCAATACAAGGGATATTACCCACGCCGTCATATCTTTTTTGAGTTTGTATAATTCTGCTTTCATTAAATTCCTCATTGCCCGTCCTCCAATATCTT